>JAAYDO010000120.1 GCA_012729225.1 Bacteroidales bacterium
GCTTGTTGCCGATAACATCACAGACCACCCTCCATTCCGCTACTTCAGCGATGCTGTTGGTCTGGGACTTGAGGCATACGTGGGACGAACCTGCCTGAAAAACCTGTCCGTGCGTGCTGGTCTGGGCATTCACAATACCAAGAACCGTGTGGACAGGGAGACTGTGGAGGACGCATGGCTGGGCTACCACCTCTATGAGGGGCATGGCTATTACCGTTTCACCACTATTGGATTGTTTGGCGATGTGATGTTTGATGTGACAGGTTGCGCCACCTCCGAGTGGTTTCATCCTCTTCATGTGAATGTCTTTCTTGGTGTGGGCGTGGCATCTTGCGGCAAGAAGAAGTTGAAAGGAACATGGCTTATTGATCCTATTCCCAATGCCGACAAGATGATAACAGGGCATGAGAGCGCTGCCAGTTTTGAGCATCGTGTAAATCCTTCTTCAAACATTAGCTTTGGTGGTCGCATGGGTCTTAATTTCGACTATCGTGTGAGCAAAAACATGTCGATAGACCTTGAACTCATGGCCACTGTCACTGACGATTCTTTTGAAGGCATCAAGTTCGACGAACCATTCGACATATTCATGAAATGTTCTCTTGGTGCTCGATACTACTTCAATACAAAATAAGGAAATACTCCCTTAAGAACACCCCCCATACTTCTGCGAGCCTTCGATATGCCTTCGATAGACCTTCGATAGGAGTCTTGCATAATTCCACCACCTTTTTTCTTTGGTGGCATGAAGGAATATGAGGGCGAAGAAGAATGCTGAGACAAAGACAGGTGCAGGCATGAAAAACCTGCACCTGTCTATTTTTTGAATTTTGCGAAATGCTATTCTGTGAATTTATCACCATGCTCTATCCGTGAGTGAAAGCAACAGACCTGTCGCTTCCTTCCCACTCTCTCTCGGTACGGAAGGTCTGCCGACCCCTATAACACAATGCTTCCTGCTTCACTTCAGAAACTCACCAGGCAAGAAATCAGCGGTGGATTGCTTCCAATTAGGGTCGGGCATATACCACCAGAGGCTCTTGAAGTAGTCTGCAAGTTTCTTATCCTTGAACACATAGCCTCGGTGTGCATAAGGCAGGTTGCGCATGATGCGTTTAGCATCCAGGCCATCCGTGTTCATGTTGATAGGATTGCCGTCATCATCATATTCAGTGGCATATACATAGTTGCATCCTGCCCTACGGTCGTAGAAGCGTCCCAACAATGGAGCCTCCTCGCCACCAAAGAGATAATTGTCAGCAGAAATAATCCAAAAATTATTCTTTGGTTTGAAATTAGTGCCATGCCACTCGTAGGTGCCATTGCGCAAGGAGAACTCAAGAAAAGAGCACCAAGAGTTTTCGAGAGTGTGCATCTTGCCCACGCCACTGGTGACCCTCCACTCCCCTTCTGTCCAGTTGTCAGGGCTCAGGCAGAATTGCTTGGCTGTTCCATCAGCCACAATGCGGAGCGTGAAATCGTCTATCTGACGATTTGCCCATCGCATGGCAGGCAGCAACCAATAGGGCACTTCAAAGCATCTAAACACACCGTTTGACATCTTATAGCGATAAGTGTGATGCACCACATTCTTGCCCTTCTTGAAGTTGCCTTTGAACACATAAGCGTATGAATAACTCATATACTTATCTGTCTCGCTATTGTAAAGCATGCTGACATCCTCATCTTCGGAAGGAGTTTCCCACACCTTGAGGTCAATAGGCTTGAAGTTGGTATGAGTTTCTTCTTCATCTACCACTGTCTGCTCCATGAGATAATTCTTGTAGTCCAGTTTAGAGCCATTCATGGTTACTGTAAAATCGTAGATGTAGGGATGCTTGAAATCCTTCTTGTAACTGTTGGATTCTCCTGGTGTGTAGGGAGCAGAAGCCTCAAAGCCCATATCCACCACCTTGTCCGCACCTGTGTTGGTGAACTCGTAGAGCACATCTACACGCGCATAATCAGAGTTGTCGAGTGTGATGGTCAGTACCTCCTTGGTCACAGCCACATCAGTTTCGTTGATGGGCACTATCTGACTACCATTCACATAGAATACACCATCGTTGGCACTTGCCGCAATGGCTAAAAGCCACAGAAGAGCACTTGTTAAAACTTTCATCTTTTATTCGGGTTTTAGTTCATTGTTTCTTTTTGATGGGAAGGTAAAAGATTAGATAGCCTACCTTTCTCCACATTATTATATAATAGTGATGCAAATATACAAAAAAGCCATCATATTCAATGAGGATAAAAAATATTTTACGAATAAAGTGTGAAAGAAGCATCATGACATATGGATTATTCACATTATCCTAAAAGTTTTGTGCGTTTCCTTGGCTCATTGACGACAATATTGTAAATTTGTCAGCAATATCACTCTGGCAAAACACTCCTCTTTATGAGAAAGATGCTTCCCACCTGTCTATACACTCATTCGTCTGCTGTAGCCAACCAATGCGCAACAAGTACTGTCCTAAGAAGAGAGGAAGAGAAGGTTTCGCCTCATTTTCATTAATTGTTTTACAAAATACGTTTCCCGTTTTGACTTTTGCTTCTTCCAATCGTATCATGGATATCAACAAGCAAGAGCAAACCATCAACAAGTAAGAATGACCTGATGCAGACAATCAGCAAAGATATAGTGAGGCGATGCAAGGATGGCGACAAAAATGCTTTCCGAATGATTGTAGTGCAGTATCAGCGAATGATTTTCTCTTTAGCCATCAAAATGCTGGGGGATGAGGAAGAGGCCAAAGACACTGTACAGGATGTGTTCATGAAGGCTTGGCTGGAGATGAGACGATATGACGAGCAATACGAACTATCCACTTGGCTCTACACAATTGCTTCGAGAGTCTGTCTGGACAAAAAGAGAAAGATGAAGCGAATAGTGCCATTGCCAACAGACGAGGAGGTGCTGAGAGACTACTGTGCCTCTGACATGCAACACCAACTTGAGAATAGAGAGTGGGTCTCAATTGTGAGAGTGATAGCAGAAGGATTGAGCGACAAACAAAGACTTGTCTTTACGCTCAGTCAGTTGGAAGGGCTCAAATCCCAACAAATAGAGGAAATCACAGGATTGGATGCTACTCAAGTGAAGAGCAATCTCTATGTGGCAAGGAAATCAGTAAAGGAACGATTAAAAAAACTGGGATATGAAGAATAGCAAGATTGATGGCATTCTCAAAGGCTTGAGAGGGCAAAACCCTCAAGTGGATCATGAGAATCTGCTGGTGGATAGCATTATGGATGCTCTGCCCGACTTGGATAAGGTCGTGCCACTTGCAGCAGAAGAGACAGACACAAAGCAGGAAGAGACGCAGGTCTCTCGCTTCATCATCATGTTGAGAACTATCTCCTCAGTTGCAGCGGCTGTACTGATAGGTCTTTTCATTTGGGTTAGTCAGCACCCCGCAGAACAGGAAGAGGCGATTGTCCACCGTCAAGCACTGGACAACTATAGTCAATCAAAGGGAATCATCAGTAGTGCTACTTCGCCCTCTGAACTCAGAGGCAAGTATGTCGAACTGAAGATTAAAGAGAATAGAAAGAACAACTTAATCAGTATGTATCATGAAAGATAGGAAAATCTATAGGCTCTTCTTGGCAGTAGCTTTGTTGCTGATGGTCTCATGCAACGAATATCATGCCAAAATCCATACCACCATTCATGAGGATGGCACATGTGCAAGAACTGTGGAGATTAACAAAGTGCGACATCAACAGGAGATGGAGGAAGACTCATTGTGCGAGGATTCGGACAAGGAAGATGTCTATATTCCGGAATGGTTTGACCAGTTTGAATGTCATATAGACTCTGCCACCATGGTGTTTGACGATACCTGGCAGAAGACATGGAGTGTGGCTGATGACACCGCTCAATACGCTTTCCCTATCAAGCAAGGCATCAAGGAAAAAGATTTGATTGTCACTGCTCATCAGAACTTTGGTTCGGTGGATGAGATGTGCAAGAAGACACCTTTCAGATATAACAATCGTATGTATGACGTGAAAGGAGAGTTTAAGAAGATTTTCAGATGGTTCTATACAGAGTACACTTATACAGAGACTTACCAAAATGTATCTGATATGTTTGTCAAACCTCTTGGTAACTATATGGAAGAAGACGTGGCATCCTACTGGCTGACAGGCACACCTCATCTGACAGAAGGATTAACAGGTGCAGAGGCAAAGGATAAGTTGGATGGTGTAGAGTCTCATTACGAGAAATGGCTTAATGAAAACCTTTTGGAAGATCTTTGCAATCTGATAGAACAACACTATGACGAAATCGTGGACGCACCCATCAGCAAGGAGGAGTTCCATGCCAAGAGAGAGGCTTTGCTTAACTATGTAGATGAGAATGGTTTCTATCTGGAAGAAGAGAATGGACTGGAAGAACTCTTCTTCGGTTTCTTCAACACTAAGGTGTATAGCGACCTGGTGGCTGATGGCACACAGCATGGCAAAGAACTGGAAAAGATATTCAACGACAAATATCTTGATCTTTGGGCTTATCCTCAGAAAGGTGCTGACTACGAGCTGGATATGCCAGGAGAAATCATCAATGCTGGTTCGGGTAAGATTGAGAACGGCAAGGCTGTGTATCAGTTAAGCGTGAGGAACTTCCTGCAAAAGGACTATACGATCAGTGCCACTTCAAGAAAGACCAATTACTGGGCATACATTATATTATTTATAGTGCTGGCAGTTGCCATAGGTAGTTTCATTTATAAAAAGAGAAAATAAAATCGACGATGATGATGAAAAGAGTATTAGGACTGATCACGGCTGTGATGGTATGTGAGATGATTTGTGCCCAGGTATTTGTAATGTCTTTTCCCAATTATGACAACACGACAAGTAAGAATGATTCCACCTCCTCCCGTGTGCTGACCATGACAGCCAGCATCGCCGATCACATCTCACATGTGGCCATCACCAATGCCAAATGTGAACTGCTGGCTGCTGCCGACTCCTCCTATGTGGATAGTGTCCAAGTGGAAAAGTGGGAAGAAGGAGACTATAAGGTTTGTTGGGCAAGTTTTCAAATCAAGCAACCTGGTTCCTACCTGCTGAAGGTAGAGGCAGAGGGTTATACCACCCAATATGTGCCAGTGAACGTGAAGAGAATCTACAAGCGCGAACTAATGCAGGAACTCAAGACAATCTACCTGAAGAAACAACCAAAGAAGAATGACATCCTACTGGGTGAAGTGGTGGTGAAAGCAACCAAGCTGAAGTTCTACATGAATGGCGACACGCTCGTGTATGATGCAGATGCCTTTAATCTGGCAGAAGGCTCTATGCTCGATGGACTCATCAAGAAACTTCCTGGTGTGAAGATGGAGAAAGGTGGTGTGATTAAAGTGAATGGAAGAAAGATTGATGCCTTGCTCCTCAATGGAAAGGACTTCTTCAATTCAGACCGTGAACTCATGTTGGAAAACATGCCTGCCTATATGGTCAAGAATGTGCAGGCCTACGACCGTGTTCCCAAGCATGTGGTGGGCACAGCACAAGAGAAGAACACCGCGAAGGAGTTTGTGATGAACGTGAAACTGAAGAAAGAGTATCAGAGCGGCTGGCTTGTCAATTCCAATCTGGGTGGTGGTCTGCCGATGAGAGATGCCACAGGAGACTCATCAGAGAAACGCTACCTGGCTCGTTTCTTTGCTCTTAGATTCAGCGACAACTCTCGCATGACATTCTATGCCAATGCCAACAACCTGAATGACAGCCGTCAGCCAGGAGAAGAAAACGAATGGACTCCTTCCGAACAGGCTCGTGGTTTACAGAAAAACCTGATGGCAGGCATCAACTATAATTATACAAAAGGAGAACGGTTTGACTATGATGGCAGTGTGAATGGCAGTTATAGCGAAACCGACAATGCGCAATATACGAACTCTGGACGCTATACGGGCGACGTGCAGACCTTCTCCAAGTCGATGAACGCAGGTCGCAGCTACGACTTCAGTACAAGTACCTATCACAACATCAGTTATTGGGGGCGTTCCTCCACCCTGTGGAAATACTTCAAGGGAGTCTCCTTTGAGTTCAACCCCAACTTCAGTTACAATCGCTTCAATCGCAACTCCAGCGATGCCTCCGTGCAACTCTCCGACGATGTGGCATCCCAACTGGGCAAAGCTTGGCTCGATAGCATCAAAGCCCCACAGGCTGGCGAACTGCTCAAGCAATATGCCATCCACCGCTCAATCACCACTGCCAAAGGCGATGGTCACTCCAGTTCTGCCAACCTGACCTTGCAGACCTTCTTCTCGCCTGCTCACAATGACTTTCTGCGTTTCAGAATCAATGCAGGATACACCTTCAACGACAACAAGAACCATGACTATAACCACTACACCCTCACCTACCCTCATGCTACTGCTACCATGACAGCAGACGAACTGGAAGAAAAATCCATGAGTCCAGACCTGCGCAACCGTTTCAACAATAATATCAGTCGCAACAGCGAGTTCAATGTGAGCACTCATGGCTTCCTCATGCTGGACAAGAAGATGCGCAACACCATCAGCCTGAGTTATGAATACCGCTACAGCCACGACAAGAGCAACCTTTCTCTCTATCTGCTCAACAAACTCGACACATGGAAGAACTTCGAACAGCACCCCATCGGCAGTCTTCCTTCTGCAGATGCGCTATTGATGGCACTGGACAAGGGCAACTCTTCTCGCTCGGAAACAACCCATCACACTCACACCATCAATGCAGGATATAACTACATGATGTATAATGACACGACCAAGAACTCATGCAACATGAATGTAGGTCTCAAGATGCCGTTCGACCGTGAGAGCCTCGACTACCACCAGCGTGGTGTGGACACCCTTGCCCTGCGCAACACATTCCTGCCATCGCCCTTCATCGGCATTCAACTCTACAACAGTAAGAAGATGACGGGTCTTTCCTTCACCTACAACCTCAATCTGTCAGCACCCACCCTCACCACACTGCTCAACATAACCAATGATGCCAACCCACTGAACGAGATACGTGGCAATGCCCACCTGAAAAAAACTCTTCAGCACAGCATCATTCTCCTCGGCAACGCCAAGTGGCACAAACTGATGTATCATGGCAGCACAAGCCTCACAGTCTCGCAGAACGACATTGCCACAAGCGTGATATATGATATGGAGGCTGGAGGTAAGACCATAGCCCAGCCTGTCAATGTCAACGGCAACTGGAATGCAGGAGCAGATGCAGGTGTTGATTTCCCTGTGGGCAAGTTTAATTTCAGCAACAATATCACCTACAACTACTACCACAGCGTGGACCTCTCAGGCACAGATGCCTCATTGGGTGCTATCCGCTCAGTGGTGAACAACAACAATCTCAACAATTATCTTCGGGTTACATACGAACCCACCGACAAGATGGAGTTCGTCCTGGATGGTCGTATGAGTTATCAGAATCAAAGTTCCAAACGTGCAGGCTTCAATCCTGTCAATGCCTTCGACTTCAACTACGGTATTCGCACCACCATAGAATTGCCACTCAATTTCCAAGTCTCCACCGACCTGACCATGTACTCCCGTCGTGGATATGCCGACAAGACAAGCAACACCAACGAACTCGTGTGGAACGCACGCATCTCCAAGCGTTTCATGAAAGGCAATCTGATTGTGCAACTGGACGGTTTTGACATCCTCGGCAACCTCAGCAATGTCTATCGCAGTGTGAATGCACAAGGCTACACCGAGACCTTCTACAATGTCATCCCTTCCTACTGCCTGCTCCATGTCGGATGGAAACTCAACAAGAAGCAAAAGAAACAAGCGGATGCCGACATGATGTAAGCCCTTCCTCCCTCTGCACATCCATGCCAGCCCGAGGACTGAAACCACGATGTCCGATACCAGCCATCCATGCGTGAGTTGGGGACAAAAAAGCAGATGTTTGTGAGGATGAAATATCAGGAATCTCCCTCAAATAGACATCTTGCATGATAGAAGCATTCTTCATGCTTGAACGAACAATTGTTCATTGACCAACGAACAATGACCTCAGTTCGGGATAAGAAATCTCTAAAACAGTTGGGAAAAAAGTTGGTAGTCCAACAAATATTTTGTATCTTTATGTGTGAAAATCAATTAGTTACAAGAATATAAGCTATGACTACCGGTTACAAAGTTACAGAATTATTTTGTGTTATTGACGAGCTTTGCAAGTATTTTGAGTCAGAGAATGCAGGAAAAATGTTTTTGAGCGATGATGGAAGGAAGCGAAGAAACCGCAAA
>JAAYDO010000114.1 GCA_012729225.1 Bacteroidales bacterium
AAAAACGCACGCATGGTTCATGGGGCATCGCACCATTGTTCATTGGCACTTGAAGCATTGTTCGTTGGCCATTGAACAATTGTTCGTTGGCGCATGCAGAATGCTTCAATCATGTGTTTTGCCAAATAGCGGGGGAAACCAACCATTTCATCCTCACATACACATGCTTTTATTTACCCTCCTCAATTATCATAGAGGTGGGGTGCTGTGATTCCATCGAACTCACGTTAGATGCTTGAATCTTATCGTTCAGTGACAATGGGTGGCAGAAGAAGGAAAAGACACTCTCTCTAATACAGCATTGTTGTATAATACATAGATGGCGTCACCTGCATAGGCAGCGCCATCTATTTTGTATTCTTATGGTGGATGAGTCCTTATTCCAAACACATGTCGAGCATTTCTTTGAGAAACATCTTCATCTCTTTGTCCATGTGCTGACCTATAAAGACGAGTTTCTGCATGCGGTCTCCATACTCTGCATCCCAGTCTGCACGGAGTTTTGGCTCTGCCTCAAGCAGACGGTCAAGTTGGTCTTTAGGCATGGTGGCATACCATTGTCCACAATTCTTGAGTGAGAACTGTTTGCCTGCCTGCTCGAAGAGGTAGCAAATATCTTCTTCACCCATAAACCAGCAGATACCCTTAGCGCGAATGATATTCTTTGGCCACAGACGAGCAACGAAATCGTCGAACATGTTAAGTTTCATGGGGCGACGCGCATAATACACATAAGTGCCAATTCCATATTCTTCTGCCTCTCCCTCTTCATGATGATGATGGTGGTGATGGTGGTGTCCTCCCTCATGCTCTTCATGATGGTGATGACCTCCCTCATGTTCCTCGTGCTCTTCATGATGATGGTGGTGGTGATGGTGGTGTCCTTCCTCGTGCTCATCCTCCTCCTCTTCGTGTTCTCCTGCTTCGCTCTCCACTGCTGCAATCCAAGCAGCGGAGGTGGCAACCTTGTCGAAGTCAAAGAGTTGAGTGTTGAGAATCTTGTCGAAATCCACATCGCCATAATTACACTCAATAATTTCAGCCTTAGGCTGGAGTGCGCGTACAATCTCCTTGATTTGTTTGAGTTCTTGAGGTTCTACTTCAGAAGCCTTGTTGAGCAATACGATGTTGCAAAACTCAATCTGTTGAATCACAAGGTTCTCAATATCTTCCTCAGCAATGTTTGGCTTTGTGAGGGCTGCACCTTCTGCAAACTCATCTTTCATGCGAAGTGCATCAACCACAGTCACAATGCAGTCTAAGCGTGGAAGACCGTTAGACCAATACTTAGGCTCCATGGTTGGAATGGAACAGATGGTCTGGGCGATAGGAGCAGGTTCGCAGATGCCCGAAGCCTCAATCACGATGTAGTCGAACTTTTGCATGGCAACAATTTCGGTGAGTTGCTCTACGAGATCCATCTTGAGGGTACAGCAGATGCATCCGTTCTGTAATGCCACCAGTGAATCATCTTTCTGATCCACCACGCCACCTTGCTGTATCAGGCTTGCGTCGATGTTTACTTCACCAATATCATTGACAATTACTGCAAATTTAATTCCTTTCTGATTGCCGAGTATGCGGTTGAGCAAAGTGGTCTTTCCACTTCCTAAATATCCTGTCAATAGGAGGACAGGCACTTCTTTGAATGCCATCATGTTATCTTTTTCCTTTATGTGTTTATTTCTGGGACTAAAGAGGATAGTCCTTTTTATTTTGCTTTTACTCTCACGACCCCTTTGCGCTTCTTGGCTTGAAGTTTCACTTTGCGGAGTTTGTGGTGCTTGTGGTCAAAAAGTAACTCGCTGTCAAAGGCGTGCCCACCAATGAGAGTTTCAAAATGTACGTGTTCTGTGGTGGCATTACCTGTTTTTCCTTCCAGTGCCAGCACGTCACCTGCCTTCACCTTATCACCTTTTTTCACCAGATTCATAGAGTTGTGTGCATAGCGAGTTTCAAGACCATTGGGATGTTGAACAAAGACAACATTGCCATATCCACTCATTACACCAGAGTAGGTGACCAATCCTCCAAACGCTGCTTTCACCTCATCATTAGCCTTGCTCTTGAGGTCTGTGCCCTTGTGATTAGGTCGTTTTCCACCAAAAGGACTAATGACCTTGCCACCCTCAAGAGGGTATTGCCAGTCTCTTTTCTTGGTCTTGCGATAGTTGAGTGTCACCTTGTCAGTACTCTTAAAAGGGTCTGTTGGGGTGATAGCCACATTCTCTTTCGATGAGAAGCAACCCGTGAGGACGAGAACAGTCATGATCAATGAGAATGTGAAATGGATGCGCTTCATTGTGGGTCTTTCTCCTTTCTGGATGCAAAGATACAAAAATATTTTCTCTTCTGAATAAAAAGTGATAACTTTGCAAGTATTATTTCTATCATATTATTATTAAAAATCAAACAAATGAACAGATTCGTTTTAGCACTTGCGGTGTTCTTCGCTTCTATTGCGATACAGGCACAGGAGAAGATCTTTCTAAAGTACAGTGAAATGAGTGATGTCAATACAGCCACTCTCGGCAAGAAATCTCTCGAAAGCATGCCTCTCGACAGGTTTGATGTGCCTGGTCTCTCACAGTTGGTGAGTAAGATTGAATATATGAGAGTGCTCACCACGGTTGGTAATAGCGTTGGCAAGAAGATTGGTACTAAGATGGCAGGTGATCTGGAGAAAATAGGAATGGAGAAGATGTTTGCTACCAAGAAGGACGGTAAGGATGTGACGATTCTTCAGAACAAGAAAGAACCCAACAATATGGTCATTATTGTCTATGACAAGCCTCATGCCATTGCTGTTCACGTAAAGGGTGACTTTGCAGATATTGAGAACTTGAACATAGAATAGAACTGATAGAAAACTATCAAGATAAAAAGAAAAAGCCGTTCCATCAGGAGCGGCTTTTTATGATGTAGTAGTGTTACAGGACTTTTTAGTCAAGCAGTGTGCTCTTGGTGATAGCATATTTCCCTGCTCCAGTGAAGCAGAGAACAACTGCTCCCATCAGATAGAGCATAGGAAGTTCTATAGCCCAACCGCCTGTGTTAGGATCGACCATAAAGATTTGGGAGGAATGTGCCATTGCAATCGCTACAATCATGTTGATGACAAAAATGACGGAAGCTAATCTTGTCCATATGCCACAAATGATCATGATGGAGGCAACAAGTTCACCCAGCACAGCACCATAGGCAATGAAGCCAGGGAGTCCCATGCCTTCGAGCATGCCTGCGATGAAGTCCACACCACCTGTTACTTTACTAATACCATGGAATATCATCAGACCACCCACGGTCAGGCGCAACAAAAGCAGACCGAGATCTACATTGCGCAAGAAATCTTTTTCTAATTGTATCAAATTCATTGTGTTGATTAATAATTAATTAGTCCGGAGTGTCACCCGATTGATAACAGTCTTTTGAGTCGTCCGAACATCAGTTCATAAATACTGGAGGCAAAGGTACAATTAAGTGTGTGAATCTCCAAAAGAATTTACATATTTCCTCACTTTTGTATCTTTGGTATGGACTGAAACTGAACTCTTTCTCCTTTTTTATAGGTTTAAGAGTATCTTTCTTCATTTCCAACTTAGTTTCTAAGCCTTGATGATAAAGATGCAGTGATTGTGCTTTCGCCCATATCTTTATTTAAAAGGAGTATTTTACTGCTTGATGTGATCCAAAATCTGCTCTGCATGGATTTTGGTCTTAATTTCTTTTGGTGTGAAGATCTTCTCAATGATTCCTTCTTCATTTACCAAATAGGTGGTGCGTAGAATACCCATATAGCGTTTGCCATAATTCACTTTCTCTCCCCATGCACCAAGGGCCTGAAGGAGGGTAGTGTCGGTGTCGGCAATGAGAGGGAACTCCAACCCTTTTTGCTCAGCAAACTTCTTCTGGGCTTCTTGCTTGTCTTTGCTTACACCAATAATTTCATAACCTGCTGCCGCCAACTCGTCCTTGTGTGCCTGTAGCGAACAAGCCTCTGCAGTGCAACCGCTGGTGTTTGCCTTTGGATAACTGTACAATACTAATTTACGACCTCTATAGTCGCTTGCTTTTATTTCCTGCCCGTTCTGGTCTATACCGAGAATCTCAGGAATCTTGTCTCCTACGTTCATTGTCTTTGTTGTTGGTTTATTATGATGGTTTCTCTTGATGTTGGAAATGAATCCAGCCCAGATAGCCAGAGTTCAGTTCCACTACTTTGAAGCCTTGCGATGCAAGGATTGTGGCAGCCCTCTTGCTTCGGTTGCCACTACGGCAATAAAGGGCAATGGTCTTGTTCTTAGGCAGGGCTGCCAGTGCCTTGCTCTCGAAGTCGTCCCTCTTCACGTCAATGTTGAGTGCATTGTCAATGTGTCCTTCTGTATATTCTTCGGCAGTTCTCACATCAAGCACCACCACATGGTTGGTGTCGGCAATAATGGTGGAGAAGGCTTCTACCTCCACACTTTTAAATTCGTCGGATTGGGCATTGCAACTCATAAATCCGAGAATGGCACTAAAGATGCTCATAGCAATAATCTTATTCATGTTCATTAATTATATTGTTTCTATGTTATTGGGAGGTCACTTCTTCGTCCGCCCTGAGATATTTCATATATTCATCGTAAGGAATGTATCGTCCTCCCATAGCAAGAAGATGAGGTGTCTCAAACTGGCAGTCGATGATGCCTCCTGTTTTCTCCATGAGTTGGGAGAGATGGATGAGGGCAAACTTAGAAGCACTGGGAGCATTGCTAAACATGCTCTCGCCAAAAAAGTTCCTGCCGATGTTGATGCCATATAGCCCTCCTACCAGATGGTTTTCTTGATTCCACACTTCTATAGAGACCGCAAAGCCCATCTTGTGGAGTTGGGTGTAGGCTTCAATCATGTCTTTTCCCAACCAAGCCCCTTGTTCCTTATTGCGCTCCTTATTGATGCTACACTGATGTATCACCTCTGCAAAGGCTTGATTGATGGTAGCATGAAAGGTGCTCTTATGGATGAGTTGGCGCATCGAGTGACTCACATGTATCTCTTTGGGAAAGATGACAAACCTGTTCATAGGACACCACCACAGAATGTGTTCACGCTCTTTGTACCCATACCAGGGAAAGATTCCATTGCAGTAAGCAGTGAGCAGTCGTTCGGGGCGAAGGTCGCCTCCCACGGCTATCAATCCGTCTGGCTCACCGTAGTGAGGGTCGGGAAAGAGATTGGGATCATCTGTTAGTCTATATACCATGACTTTCTTCTTCAAGATAAAGGTAAGAACTCCCTGTCACTACTCACTTCAGTTTCAGCCCGTCTTCCACGAGTTCTACCGTTGTATTGCCACCTTTCTTGAGTTTTCCAAAAAGAATCTCGTTCATCAGGAGAGGGATGAGGTGCTGTTGGATGGCACGATCCATCTCACGTGCTCCATATTGTGGGGTGAATCCCTTCTGTAGAAGGAAAGCACGTGCTGCTTGGGTGAGGGTGAGTGTGACCTGCTTTGCTGCCAGACGAGCAGAGAGTTGTTGCAACTTCTTGTCGAGTATAAGGGACGCCATATGATTGTCCATATCGTTGAAAACCACTGTGCCGGAGAGTCGATTAAGGAATTCCGGCTTGAAGGTCTTCTTCACGGTGTTGAGCATGGCATTGCCCTTGCTTGTTCCACCACCAAAACCGACGGAAGCCTGGGATGCATACTGAGCACCTGCATTAGAAGTCATGATGAGAATCACATTCTTGAAGTCAGCCTTGTTGCCCTTGTTGTCGGTAAGGCTGGCGTAGTCCATGACCTGAAGCAGGATATTGTAGATGTCGGGATGCGCTTTCTCCACCTCGTCGAGCAGAAGCACGCAGTTGGGAGTCTTGCGAATGGCATCAGTGAGTAGCCCTCCCTCGTCATAGCCCACATAGCCTGCTGGAGAACCAATGAGTTTGGATACAGTGTGCTTCTCTGTGTATTCGGACATGTCGAAACGGACGAGTTGAACCCCCAGTTCCTTTGCCAACACCTTGCAGACCTCTGTCTTTCCCACGCCTGTAGGACCAACGAAGAGCAGGGAAGCCAAAGGTTTGTCGGGTTCGCCCAATCCTGCCTTTGACATCATGACGGAGTGCACCACCTGGCGGATGGCTTCATCCTGACCATAAATCTGCTTGCCTATGCGCTTGTCAAGATTCTTCAATTCTTCGTTGCCACTGCTTGCCAGTGCCTTGGCATCAATCTTGCACACCTCGGTGAGCACATGCTTCACCTCGTCCACACCCACCTTCTGGTAACGTTTTGCTTTGGGTTCGCCACTCTTGTTGAGTAGAGGCTTTTGTTCTAACAGTGCTCCCGCTTCATCCATGATGTCAATGGCTTTGTCTGGGAGGAAGCGGTCATTGATGAGCAGGGCACTCTTCTCCACAGCATAACGGATTGCCTCGTCGGTGTAGGTGATGCCATGAAACTCTTCATATCTCCTCTTGAGCCCTTCCAGAATGCGGATAGTTTCTTCCACAGAAGGTTCTTTAATGTCTATTTGTTCAAAACGGCGCGCCAAAGCCTTGTTGTTGGCAATCGTCTTCTTGTAGTCCTGATAGGTGGTAGAACCAATAAAGCGGATTGCTCCATCTTCCAGATATGGCTTGATGATTTCACTCACATTGTTAGTTCCATTACCTGTGCCCATGATGTTGTGAATCTCATCAATATAGATGATGCAGTTTTCTTTCTTCTTGGCACTCTCAAGCACCATCTTCATACGCCGCTCGAGTTCGCCATTGTAGCTTGCTCCTGCCACGATAGAGGCCATGCTGAGTTCTATGATGGTTGCTTGTTGGAGTTTGGCAGGAACATTGCCACAAGACACCATTTGAGCCAGGCCGTAGATAAGGGCGGTTTTTCCCACACCAGGCTCTCCGATGAAGAGTGGATTGTTCTTGTCTCTACGGCAGAGCACTCGGATGGCACGCTCCAGTTCCTTTTGCCTGCCCACGAGTGGATTCTTCTTCTTAAAGTTGCTCATGATGTCGGTAGCAAACTGTTGCCAAGGCTCATCTTTTCTTCTTTCTTCTTGGTTGTCTGGCTGAGGACGACCTTGTGCGATATGTATTGTGGCACTTTCCACGTTGCCGCCCAATGACTTCAAAGCACCCATAATCTTCTCAAGGGCATCGCGGCTCTCATCTCCTTCTCTCTTCTTTGTGTCAGCCTTTCTTCCTTCCTTGCTCTCGTCTTTCTCCATAAATGCAGTATAGGTCTCCAACAATTTGTTGTTCCACTGCGGGTAAACCTCATCGAGATACTTGAAGATCAGATATTGCGCAAATGTTCCTTTGAGCATCATCATTGCAAAAAGAGTGTTTGCCACACGGAAGGGCAAGTGTGAGGTTTCGGTGACAGAGAGTGTTTTGTTGAACGACTTCATCACTTCCTCTTCAGAACTTCTGGGTGTAAGCAAAGTGTCCACATGATTTGTGTTGAGTCTCTCCCATCTGTTCTTCATGTTTGCAATGAGGCGAATCATCTGGTTGGAGAGAATAGGCATGTACTCTTCATCTGCAGGCACTTTGTCGAGGTCGTAGAGATAGTCGTTGAGTTCGTCTTCCATTTCATCTGTATCAACATTCATCTCCTCACAAGCCTTCTGGAAGGGAACTTGTTTCATGATGGCTGCCAGCACATGCTCAGGAGTGATGAACTCTGGTCTGTCACTATCAACGAGGTCATCTACAGCCTGCATCATCTCGTAAAAGTAGGTGGTGCAGAGTTTTGTATCTATATTAAAAATTGGATGAATCATTATTCTTATTCTTCTTCTAATGTTAGAGTGAGCGGATAGCCATTGAGTTGAGCAAGCCCCATGGTGTAGGTGGCCTTGCTCTTGGCTATGTCGAGGTAGTAAGTGCCCACAATGGCTGACCCCTCGTTGTGAATCTGCAGCATGAGCCGCTCAGCATCGTCGAACGACCGTCGGAAAACCTTCTGCAACACCATCACCACAAATTCCATGGTCGTCTCGTCGTCATTGTGCATGATGACATTATATTTAGGAGGCTTCTGTATCTTAAATTGTAGATTCTTATTTATTTGAGATTGCGTCTTTTCCATTTTGTGTTCTATTCGTTAAAAAAACTATTGAAATCCAATACTCCATGTAAATCGGATGCAAAGATACTGTTTTTCTCCGAGAGTTGATTCACAGCCTCGTGATTTTAACGTCAGTTAGGTAAATTCAGAAGAAGAAACAGTTCGTTTCATTTTTTCGTATCTCTTTTCAATCAAAACATCTTCTGATGCCTTTTTTGTCAAAATTCATGGATCATTCAATGTTTTTTTGCCCTCGGCTGAAAAAGGGCTGAGTGATTCTGACAGGTGTTGTCGCAGGGAGAGTCTTCCAATAAGACAAATGATGCTGTCCTGTATCGTAGGAATGTTTATATCTTATTCATATATAATTGATTATGCAACCATGACTACTCTATGCTTGTGAGGCTGAAAACGCACGCATGGTTCATTGCCCAACGCACCATTGTTCATCGACACTTGAAGCATTGTTCATGAGCCATCGCACCATTGTTCGTTGGAGCATGAAGCATGCTTCAGTCATTTGAGGTGTCGGGTGACAGGGCATGACATGTTGTATCACCCTCTCGCACACCAGTATTTATTTGCTCTCCCTGATAAATGGAGGAGTAGGTTGTGATGATTTCATCAAACTCATGCACAACATGGTGACTCACTTCATCTGGTGCTTTCCCTCTATTTTAATACCCTGTCGTGTCTTTTCTTGAACGATATATAATTTTCTGTCGATTTTATTTGCAAGTTCACT
The DNA here is from genome assembly GCA_012729225.1 of Bacteroidales bacterium. GTDB lineage: Bacteria > Bacteroidota > Bacteroidia > Bacteroidales > Bacteroidaceae > Minthosoma. The sequence continues at coordinate 8,814 of JAAYDO010000114.1, forward strand.
GCTGTCCTGTTAAAAAGGCAAATGGATAAGAGACACTAATCACATTAACTCTAACAAACTGAATATGAGAGAAGGTTATCAGTTATTCTACAGAAGTAAACTGATGCTTCATTTCAAGTCCGTTTCATTTAAATTTCTGCGTAAACTATTAATATTTAACTTGTAATGACAATAAATTCCAATCTTAACGGGACACTAGTGTTGCAAGTTATAAAAGAATCATTTATCTTTGCAAAGGTTATCGCACTGAAATGGTGTGGTAATAATATCAACTGGATTAACTAAACGTTTATTGTTTATGTACAAAGATCATTCAAAGAACTATAAAAAGATTCTTGTCTGCCTGATTTCAATCATTCTGGCAGGATGTGTGAGTGCCCCAGAAAAGAGCGTGAACATTGTTGTGAATCCTAATGTCCCTATGGCAGCAGGAGATTTTATTGAAGCATGCAAAGAGATTAGACTGTCCAACTCCGATTCCTGCCTGATTTCAAATATCAAAGGAGTGAGGATGTCAGATGATTATATTGCGTTGCTGAGTTCTGGTCAGATATTTCTGTTCGACAGTAGCGGAATCTTTCTAAGAAGGATAGGAGGAGTAGGGCATGGTCGTGGGGAATACATATCCGTAAGCGACTTCCATCTTTATGAAGACAAGGTGCTTGTGCTCTCGACGTATCAGAACGCCCTTCTTGAATATGCGGTGGATGGAACGTACGTGAGGACTCATGTATTGGATGACAAGTACCACAGATTTCAGGTTCTTGATGGTAGGAGTGTTGTCTTTGCCTCGGAAAATAGCAATGACACGCATTCAAACTTTGTATGGTATGACCTGACGACAGATAAGGTGTCTGGTTCTTCGGCTTATTTTAAGAACAATGAGAGTTTGGTCCTCTCAGAGTTCAATGCCTTTGTTGGCAAGAAGGAGCATCTGTTTGTTTGTTCTCCATTTGATTATACAGTATATTCATTGAAAGGTGTGGGACAGGAACCAGAAGCAGTCGTTGTTTTTGACTTTCAGACAAGTGAAAGACTGCCTCAAGACAAGGAAACCAGAAGTTATATGGAACTTGATGAGTGCTCCCAGAACAGAAATGTGGTGCGATACCTATCCGCATACAGTGAGGTGGGCAATGCTCTTTATCTGGTATATCCATTGTTCGGTAACTATGGGATACGAACCCGCATCACTCGTATAGAGGAAAGTGGAGACAACAGGACCTGTGAAATAGGGATGGAGATTGATAGCACCTTCCATTATTTCTGTCTGGGCAGATACCAAGGGCTGTATGACAACAATATTGTGATGGTAGGAGAGGCTGATGCGCTTCTGATGTTTGAGAAGAGTAATGGGTACACACATTTTTCCAGTTCGGGACTGAAAGAAGGTGATAACCCTATTCTTTTCTTGTACAAATTGAAGCCTTGAGAAGAGAACTGCTTCTTGTGGACAAGTGTCTTTCCAGTGGTTGTATGTGTGGGACTATATCCTGCAAGAACGGAGCAACATGAAGATTCCATGCTGTTTACACGAAGGTTCTATGGTCTTCTTCTTCTGATCTGATGATCCGTATGCACAGGATTCTTCTGCCAATAATCCAAGAGTGATTGAGCCTGTTTCTTCGAGATGGCAGTCACTGCGCCATGCTTAGGACTGGTGAAGTTGGTGGTTTTCATCTTGCCCCCTTCATCGTTGAAATGACCGATGTCGGTATAAGTCTTAAAGTCTGTTGTCTCCAAGAAGCCGAAGTTGTGAGGGGAAGTGCCAAAACAGTCGTACATGAGCACAAAAGTGTCAGTACCATAGCGTTTCCAAACGTTGGGAGCTTCGCATGCCTTCTCCTCCTTGTCGATAATTTCTGGTTGGAAGGCATAAGGTCCTGTGAGGTTGTCGCTCACAGCCACCATGACACCAGAGAATCCCTCGTCGTAGGCAGCATAGTGGAGATAGTATCTGTCATCGTTTCCCTTCACAATGTCACCATCCAGAGCCGTGTGGTCTCCCTTGGTTTTCTCGAAGAGTAGGGTAGGTTCGGTGGCAAAACCTGTAAACTCCTTGTTGGCATAGGCATAGTAGAGTTTGCAAGCGCCATTGCCTCTGCGAATGGTCCAATAAATCATGACAGCCTTTTTCTGCTCGTCCCAGATGAGTTGAGGTGCCCAAGTGGCGCCTATGTCATGAAAGCCCTCCATCGGTTGCACCCTCAAGAGTGAATGCTCCCAATGAATCAGGTCTTTTGATTTGAGCAACACCAGATTCTTGTTATTTCCCCAGCCAAACTCCTGTTGGTCTCGTTCCCACTGAGTTGTGCGATGCCCAGCCTGCTGCGCAAAGATGTGAAGGTCGGTGGCGGCCATATAAAACATGCCATCAGGGGCTCTCATGATGTGAGGATCTCTCACGCCCTTTTGTTCGGCAACAGTGTCGCCTGCAATCACCGGATAGTTGTCATTCACGGCTGTAAAGGAGTATCCATCCATGCTGACAGCCATGTGAATACAGTGGTCACTGTCGGAGAAATAGACCATCAGGTAAGCATCGTTTTTTTTCTTGGCAGATACCGACATTGCTGTCAGAACCGCAAATAACAGGAGAAATGCCTTTTTCATCTTTTTAGGTTTTATAAGTTGTTGTTGAATATGAACGTGATAAAGGGTTGTGATTGGTAAAAGAGTCGATTGGCAAAAAGGGTTGTGGCTTTGTTTTATCGAAAAAACATTCCATACCATCAACACTCGTTATGACTATCGAGGACAAAGTTACGGAAATGTTTTGTATGATAGATGATTTCTGCAAGGTTTTCATACAAATAGACATAAAGGAATAGATTTTATTTGTGGCAATAAGTATTAATTTGTATATTTGCGACATCAATTTGTATTGATAGATCTATAACTAACCCAACACAAACACAACATGAAGCATTTATTATGTGCAATTGGCTTGATGGCAACACCGCTCATTCAAGCACAGAATCTCGAACTGAACGAGAAGGAGTATTTTGAACGGCAAGGAGTGAATGTACTTGTGTTCAGCAATAGTTTTAATGGTGGCTTCAATGATGAGAAGAACTCGGGCATTGAAATCATTCAACATGGAGTACGCGCTATTCAAGGTGGAGCTGTTAGACTAAACAACACGCCAGAACAATGGGATCTTGTGCCCAGCATGAAGAACCGAAAGGTGGATAGGGAAAAGGGAACAATCGAGGTGGAACTCCGCTATGATGATTATGACTTTGATAGTCGCATTGTGGTGACTGCCAAGGGCAAGGCGGTGGAGATAGCCGTGTGGCTGGACAAGCCTGTGCCAGAGGCTTTGGCTGGTGAGGCTGGACTGAACTTGGAGTTTCTCCCCTCAAGATATTGGCTGAAGACTTTTCAGATGGATGGTCGATTGAATCGCTTCCCACGCTATGCCACGAGTCAGGTCATTACTCGTCCCAATAGTGAGAAACCTCGACAGTTCAAGGGCTTCAAAACTTATGATGATAGGGGAACAGATTGTTTTGTAGATCCTCTGCCACTTGAGACAGGACACCGCATCACTATGTCGATGGATGAGCCAGAGAGGATGATTAGTGTTGCGAGTGATGATGCCGAACTGAAACTCTATGATGGTCGCATGCTGGCGCAGAACGGTTGGTTTGTGCTCCGCAGTGTTTTGCCGAAAGGAAAGACAGGAAAGGTTGTAAGTTGGATTGTTGAGCCTCATGCCATAGAGGGATGGATCAGGCAACCTAACATAGGGTTCTCTCAGGTGGGTTATGTGCCTGAGCAACCTAAGGTGAGCGTGATAGAACTTGACAAGCAGGCAACACCAAAGCAGACTGCCACGCTGATGCGTATCAATGAGGATGGCACTAAGAGCAAGGTGTTTGAGGGTAAACTGCAGAGTTGGGGCAACTATTATAAATATAACTATGTGAAGTTTGACTTCTCGGAAGTGAAACAGCCTGGTGTCTATTTCATCCAGTATGACACGACCCAAACCAACAACTTCATGATAGATGAAAGGGTGTATGACAAGATTACGGATGCTACGACTGATGTGTGGGTGCCTATCCACATGAATCACATGTATGTGAATGAGGGCTATCGTGTGTGGCATGGAGAGCCATTCAAGGAGGGTTATCTTCAAGCACCCCCGAGTGACCATTTCGATTTGCACCGTCAGGGAGCGACTACTGACACGAAATATAAGCCTTTGGAGCATATTCCAGGGCTGAATGTGGGTGGCTACTTTGATGCGGGTGACTTTGACATCGAGACAGGCTCTAATATTAATGTGGTGGAGAACTTCATTCGTGCGTGGCAACTCTTTAAGCCGCAGAGAGATGAAACCTTTGTGAGTGAGGAACAGCGGTATGTGGATCTGCACAGGTCTGACGGCAAGCCAGACATGTTGCAATATATAGAACACGGCACGCTCAATCTGGTGGCACAGGCAGAACAGATAGGGCACATGGCTTCTACGCTCTCCAACTCGGTGCTCGACAACTATCATCACTTGGGAGATGCAGCTTCCATCACAGATGGATTGCAGTATGACCCTTCGCTCAAGCCTTATGAGGTGTCGGCCGATGGGAAAAGAAGTGGCACACCTGACGACATGTGGGCTTTCACCACAAGAAATGCTGACCTCGATATGAGAGCCGCTACCATGTTTGCTGCAGCAGCACATGCGCTGAGAGGGTATAATGACGAACTTGCCGAGAGGGCTTTAACTCAGTCAAAGAGATTGATGAAGGAAGCGGAAGAGATTCAAAGCCGACGCAACAGAGAGGGAAATGGCAATGCCCGTCGTCGCAGTGGTTCGGCTGGCACCAACATGCAACTCTATGCGGCGACAGGCGAGAAACATTATCGGGAGGCTTTCTTGAAGGGAATATGGAATGATTTGGATCGCAACTTGACAGCAAGCGTGCAGACGGCTCTCGATGCGATTCCCTATATGGATGAAGATTACAAGAAGAGACTTCGCCCTTATATGGAGAAGTATGCGCAATACATTCAGGTCTTTGACCAGCAAAATCCTTATGGCGTGCCTATAGGATTGGGCAACTGGGCAGGAGGTAATCAGGTGCTCAGTTTTGGTACGACTGTATGTTTTGCCCATATCTATTATCCCGACATAGTGAACAAAGATGAGGTGTATCGTGTGGCTAATTGGCTCTTTGGTTGTCATCCTTATCACAATTACTCATTTGTGGCTGCAGTAGGGGCGGCTCGTCCCAAGCAGGTGTTCTATGGCAACAACCGTGCTGACTTCTCCTTCATTCCGGGCAATGTGGCACCAGGTCTCCTTTTCCGTCGTCCAGACCACTTTGAGAACTTTGATGATTGGCCATTCTTGTGGGGACAAAATGAGGGTACTATTGCAGGCAACACTCAATACATCATTTTCGGTTCTGCCTTCAAGAACATTATGAATGGGAATTAAAATTGATATAAAGATACGACAGACAATCCTTTTTCTCCTGTTCATACTGAGCACGTGTCATCACATGGCTGAGCATGAACAGGAGAACAATAGTTCATCAATTATTACGCCAGTTCGGGATAAGTTCTCTTCTGAAAAATCATCCCGAACAGACATACTTGTTGTGCTTATAACGCATTATTCCTTTTTCCTAAAAGCGCATCATTCTTCTCTCAGACTATATGGTTTGTAA
>JAAYDO010000085.1 GCA_012729225.1 Bacteroidales bacterium
CACATTCCCATCTCCTCGAGTTGTGATGAGTCCTTTCTCCATCTTCTCTACTCGGTGACACACAAAATGCCCTTCAGTCACTTCTGCAAGCACCACATCCCCCACACGTATCTCATCATATTGTCCAAATATCAGTTTATCTCTTCCGTCTTCTACAAAAGGACGCATGCTATTGCCCTTAGCAATGATGGTGGCAAGATGGCCTTCATTGACCAGCTGCACCAACTGTGGCAGAAAAACCTTATTATCAACCGAAAGTTTATTCATCTTATCCTATCAATCTACTATCTCACTTACATGCACTATTCGGTAACAGACATGGCATGATAACTCATCTGCACAGCCGCTTCATCAGGAAGATTCTCAAGAAAGAATACAGGCACTCGTTCCAATAGTTTTGTAACAGTGTCACAGGTTGCCACATAGTCTCTACTATCCCATTTCATCACAGAACAAGAAGGAAGCAAAGATGCAAAAGCATCTACCACCTTCATACGTTCTATCTTATTATAAGGGGCTTGTTTCAGTTGAAGAAAGCCACCAACAGGGGCTTCCACATTGCGATAACAAGGAGTCTTGCCACTCCAAGGAGAGCCAAATACTCTTGCTACCCCATCCTCACACACTCTCACCACTGGATTATCATCATTCATCAAGTCTGTTCCTGGAATATACTTCAGCCAGTTTTGAGTATGCGTGCTCTTGCCAGTGCCACTCACACCCAAACACAGATACCCCTTATCATCCTTGCGAATCACTGATGCGTGCATGAGCACCGTATCCTTGTCGGCAGCCGAAAAGGCATACATCATCATCACAGCATTGTTAAGACCAAAATGCCTCATCTCGTCTGTTCCATTCAAACAAACAATGGCAGAAGAGAAATCTGCGTTAGCCTGTAGCAGACAACACTGATGACCCGCCACATCACTCACCAATATCTGATAGGAGTTATCCTCTAATTGATACACTCCATGATTATTGCCTCCACAATCAAATTGTCCAATCTCTTTTCCCTTCTTAAGGGGACGCCACCCATCATCAACTGTCAAATGAAAAAGAAGTGGCACATCGTCTGTTGGAGTATCCATCAATCGGAAGGGTTCACTGGAAGGCAACAATGCAGAGGTGTTCGTGTCATCGCAGAAATCCACGAGATAAACATGACGACCTACCTGATAATATATTGCTTGTTTTACTTCCATGCACCTGAATGGCTACTTTTTCAATTTATACTTGAATATTCTTCCAACACATGTTACTCTTTCCACACAAACTTTCCCCATTCCATTTGGTAATAGGCATTATTATAGGAAGAAGAATACTTTTCTAAAGGAATATACATGCTTACTCCACTGCACTCAGAATCATCAACAGGTATCATCGAACTTGGATAGGCACTATACCAAGAAGGGGTATGCATACAAGGCACAGCCATTATTTTAGCCAATTGCTCTTTCCATGTGTTGAAATCAGATTCTGTCAAGATTCTTTTCATAACACCCTGAATGTCGAATGCATCAGGATAATATCCCCATTGATCATAATGGAAATAATTGAGAGTTGAATTGCTTGTGAATTGAGACAACGTTTCTTGATGAACCTTCAATATCGGTCGCATATAAGCGGCAAAAGACTCCAATTCACTTGTCTTGATAGCAGAAATGACACTTCCATACATGTTTCTCATTGGGAGAGTGCTGTAAGCATTATAATACGCAGAGACCATCTGCTGCACATAATCATTCTTACGGAACATAGCCTTGACCATAGATGCATACTCCGCACCAAAATATGGAATCTCCGCTGGAGAAGCCACTATATATTGGGTGGCATGACGAAGTTCGTAGGCAACCTCAACACTTTGCATGAGGCAAGCATCGAACAAGATGAAGTCCACACCACCCTGTTCCTGAATCACTTGGACCATCTCGTCAATATCCATCTCATACCCTCCCACGCCTTTGGATGAGGTATTCTTCTCATTATCTAAACCGAAGGAATACCGACGTCTGTATGAAGAAGAGGCATTAGAAACTGAGCCGTTTCCTATTTGAGCAACCTGCCGACGGTCTGAACTATCAGAAAAAGGAATCCAGCCTGAAGCATGCGACCAAAGCACCAAACCATAACTATCTGCTGGATAGTGAGATTTGGCGTAAGCAATGAAAGAGCCTAATTGCTGGGGAGAAGCTGAATTGACGTCCTCATCATAGGTCTTGACAGGAGTCAAATCAGACAGTTTCTGGGAGGATGTGCTTCTGTTCATCTCATAGATGCGAGGCTTGCCCACATCATCAAGGTAGATGACCAGGCGATCTGACTCATAAAGTGCATTGTCTCTCATGCCCTCCAGCATCTCATTGACATCTGCCGCCACATTTCCATTGAGAGAGTTTTCTGCCACCATATAGACCATCACCGTGCGCCTTTCCGCATAGTTTGGGTCATAAGGCGAGTCTTCATCTTTGGAGCACCCATATAAAAACACAACTGTGACAACAAGCAGACTCATTGTCACAACTGGCTGTATCACTCTATGCAAACCCATCATTCTCATTCTTCAACCCACTTGAATATTTATTCCGATGTTTCTTTGACGAAAGAGTCTAATGGATGACGGAAGTTGAAGCCGTCCAGAGGCACAATCTTCGTATAAGGATTGTCGAGGAAACGCTTTTTAATCTTATAGTATTTCTTCGACAACTTCTTTCTATTATCAGAATAGAAAACAGTGGCTGTTTGACGGTCTTTACCTAAAGTACCTTCCATGTACTGCTTCAACTGAATACTGAATGCTGAACGAAAAGGCAGAAACTTCGTTTTCTTCTGCAAATCAAGGCTATCCAACTCACTAATGAAAGTGATGTAAACAATAGAGTCCGTCAGTTGCTGGCTCACGCCAAAAAGAAAAACTTTACCCTTTCCTTTGTCAAACACAGTGGTTTTCTTCTTGGGTGCTGCCACAACCACAAGGGAAACCACCATGAGCATCAACATAAAACATATTTTTTTCATCTCATTCTGCAGTTTTCAATATTAACCCAAATAAGTCTTCAACAGACGGCTCTTAGACTGAGAACGCAAACGGCGAATAGCCTTCTCCTTAATCTGACGAACGCGCTCACGAGTCAGATTGAAGCGGTCACCAATCTCCTCAAGGGTTTTCTCTGGCTCGCCCAAGCCGAAGAACATCTTAATGATTTCCTTCTCACGAGTGGTGAGAGTGTCAAGCGCACGATCTATTTCCTTCTGCAAAGATTCTGTCACCAATGTGCGGTCTGCCGATGGCGAATCTGGATTGGAAAGGATGTCAAGCAAACTGTTGTCCTCTCCCTCAACAAATGGGGCATCCACACTCACATGACGACCGCTCACCTTCATTGTGTCAGCCACCTTATCCACGGGCAAATCAAGTTGTTTAGCCAACTCTTCTGGCGAAGGGCGACGCTCATTTTCCTGTTCAAACTTTGACAAAGCCTTGCTAATCTTGTTGAGAGAGCCGACCTGATTCAATGGCAGGCGCACGATACGGCTCTGCTCGGCCAAAGCCTGAAGGATGGACTGGCGAATCCACCAAACAGCATAACTAATGAACTTAAATCCACGAGTCTCATCAAACTTCTCTGCCGCCTTAATCAAGCCTAAGTTGCCCTCGTTGATGAGGTCTGGAAGACTCAAACCTTGATTCTGATACTGCTTTGCTACAGAAACGACAAAACGAAGGTTAGCCTTGGTCAACTTCTCCAAAGCACGTTTTCCCTCAAGGCCGCCCTTGCGAATTTTCGCAGCCAATTCAACTTCCTCTTCAACGGTGATTAACTCCTCACGACCTATCTCTTGAAGGTACTTATCCAACGAAGCACTTTCACGGTTCGTGATTGACTTGGTAATTTTTAATTGTCTCATACTTTATAGCGTAAAAAAGCGTGCAAATGTAGCATATTTTTCACTGAAAAGCAAATGTTTCACATAATTTATGAAGAAATTAGATAGAAACAAAAGAAAATCCGCCGAAAAAACCTCTATTGCCTCCTGCCATACCATTCTGCCATCAAAATCTTCTGCAACTCCTCTCGAAGGAATCTCGAAGGCATCTCGAAGAATGACCGAAGGCTTTTCAAAGAAATATGCACACTCTATCTCCTTCTCAAATCTCCGTCATGACTTCATTTCTTTCTTGACACAGACCGAATGGAATCACCACACCCCTTCCACCTCATTAGGGAGAGTAGATAAAAAGAGGTGAGACGAGAGAACAGAATGGCGGCTTTCCCCTTCCATTTAACATCTCAAATGATTGAATCATTCTTTATGGACCAACGAACAATGCTTCATCAGCCAACGAACAATGTTGCAATGGCCAATGAACAATGGTGTGATGCCCATCGCACCATGCGTACGTTTTATCCTTAAAAGCATTGAGTCTCCGCATATCCATAAATCATTGTATATGAATAAAATATAATGATTTACAGAAAGCAGGGTGACATCATCCTGTTTCTTGGAAGATTCGCTTATAGACAGCGCATGCCAGAATCGCCCCACTCCTCTTCCCGCACAAGTGAATTTTCAATAAAAGCACCAATAATTTTGACGAAAAATAAAAGGAAGAAGCATGATTGAAAAGAGAGGTAAACCATCAATATCAACTGCTCCACCTTCCAAATTCGTCAAATCCTCGTTCATTCAGAGTGGCGAAAGTCGTAGGAGCAACAACGCACATACAGAAAACACACGAATCACTTAAAAGAGAATGCCAACACCTCATTGAGAAACATTAGCTGTAGCCCTTCACCGCTCATGCCACAGTGCGTTTCTCCCTGAATGACATAGAGAAAAGCGAGGCAAGGGCTTCCGCTTTCAGCAAACACCCATTACTTGAGCAATTTGGTGAATGATGATGGTATTTCTGTTTCGAACTTCAGTTGCTCTCCCGTGATGGGATGACGGAACGCCAAACGGAAAGCATGGAGACAGATTCTGCCTGCCGCATCGTGGCGGTCGCCATAAGCCTCCTGAGTACTTCCATACTTGAAATCTCCGACTATGGGATGATGAAGATCTTGCATGTGAACGCGAATCTGATTCTTACGCCCCGTGTCCAGTTTCAACTCAACAAGAGAGAAACCATTTGTGCGCTTCAATGTGTGATAATGAGTGATAGACTCCTTGCCCCCATTATCATATGGAGTGGAGTAAGAGACAAACATCTTATTGTCACTCAACCATGAAGAAACGGTGCCAGCATCTTTCTCCATATCACCATGAACAACAGCTATATATCTTCTGTCTTTTACAACTCCTCTCCAATCAGATGTGAGCATCTGCTGAACATCTCTTCTCTTTGCAAAAAGAAGTAATCCAGAAGTTCCCTTATCCAAACGGTGAACGGTGTGGACAGAGAAAGTCTTATTCTGCCTTTTCACGTATTCATCCAAAATAGCCTTCACGTTTTCACGCCTGTCACCAGGAAGGGCATTTGTCAGAATACCCTCTTTTTTCTCCACCACCAACAAGAAAGCATCTTCATACACAAGGCGCACCCATCTGCTTTTCAGTTCGTGTTTGTGACGGTTCTTACACACCTGAACAAGCTGTCCAGGCTTGAGGGGATGGTTGTATTGAGTAACTATTTCCTGATCCACATACACCATGCGCTGGCTCAGAAGCTCTTTCGCCTTCGTGCGTGAAATGCCCGAAATGCGGTTCATGAGAAACTGCATCAACTCCGCAGGCTGTTCCACTGGGTAGTTGGTGTAGTGATTGGCTTTACGATAATCTGAATATTGTGTCATCTTCTTTCTAATAATACGACATTCTCCACATGCTGAGTGTGAGGGAACATATCGACGGGTTGAACTTTTTTCACTTGATAATCCACATCGAGCATCTGCAAGTCACGAGCCTGAGTGGCAGGATTGCAGCTGACATAGACAATGCGTTGAGGAGCGGCAAACAAAATGGTATCTACCACATCACTATGCATACCAGCACGAGGAGGGTCTGTAATGATCACATCTGGTCGTCCATGTTCCTCTATGAATTCCTTGTTGAGAATATCTTTCATGTCACCTGCATAAAACAAGGTGTTGGCAATTCCATTTATTTCTGAATTGACCTTTGCGTCCTCAATCGCCTCTGGAACATATTCAATACCTATCACCTGACGAGCCTGACGAGCCACAAAATTGGCAATAGTACCTGTGCCCGTATAAAGATCATACACAAGTTCCTCGCCTGTCAATCCTGCAAAATCTCGTGCCACCTTATAGAGTTCGTAAGCCTGCTCTGTGTTGGTCTGATAGAACGACTTTGCCCCCACCTTAAAACGCAAGTCCTCCATGGTCTCAAAGATATGATCCTCACCTTTTACCACATGGATTTCCTGATCGGAGAAAGTATCGTTAGCCTTGTGATTATCAACATATAAAAGAGATGTTATTTGAGGGAAGGTTTCACTTAAATGTTGCATCAAATCATCAGCCTGTTTCTGCTCTTCAGGAGAGTCTATCCTGAATTGAACCAAGAACATCAACTCGCCCGTGTTGCTGTTGCGAATCATCAGAGAGCGGAGCAAGCCACGATTCTGACGAAGATCATAAAACTCCAAACCATGCTCAAGCGCATACGCACGAATATCATTGCGAATCTGATTGTTGATGTCATCCATCAAATGACATTCATTGATGTCGAGAATCTTATCAAAAGCACCTGTGATGTGGAATCCCACAGCATCCATCACATCATACTTCACATCCTCCTTCACCTCTGCTTCTGTCAGCCAACGCTTGTTGGAAAAACCGAACTCCAATTTATTGCGATAGCCATAGATTTGCTTGCTTCCTAAAATTGGCATGAACTCTGGCAATTCAATCTTGCCTATTCGGGTGAGATTGTCATATACTTGCTGTTGTTTGGCAAGAAGTTGTTCTTCATACTTCAAGCATTGCCATTTACAACCTCCACACACACCAAAATGCTTACACTTAGGCTCTTCACGGAGAGCAGAACGTTGATGAAACTTGACAGCCACCGCCTCCATGTAGGAGTTTTTCTTTTTCTTCACCTGAAGATCAACTACATCGCCAGGAACAACAAAAGGCACAAACACCACACGATCATCCACGCGTGCCATAGCCTTGCCCTCAGCAGCACATGCCGTGATGGTTACATTTTCAAGCAGAGGAAGTGATTTCTTCTTATTATGACCCATAAAATCAATGTTATGTGTTAATTTTGTCTGCAAAGGTAGGAAAAAAACATGATTAAGAATTATATTTGGTATTTTATCTTTATCTTTGCAATTCAAATAGAGAACTTTCTTACGTGATTTCAAAGAATATGGAGTTTCAAACAACAGTGAAATGGGGATTCATCGGTTGCGGTGAGGTGACAGAGAAGAAGAGCAGTCCTGCCTTTGGATTGATCGAGGGAAGTGAAGTAGTGGCTGTAATGAGCCGTGACAAGGAAAAGGCGAAGTCATACGCTGAACGACACGGCATCAAAAAGTACTATTCAGATGCTCAGGCTTTGGTGAGCGACCCTGAGGTAACCGCTGTTTACATTGCGACTCCCCCATCCTCTCATGCCACCTTTGCTATCATGGCGATGAAAGCAGGCAAGCCAGCATACATTGAGAAGCCCCTCTCTGCTGATTATGAAGACTGTTTGCGCATCAACCGAATCAGTCAGCTGACAGGTATTCCCTGCTTTGTAGCGTTCTATCGTCGATACCTACCTTATTTTGAAAGGGTCAGGGAAATCGTGACGAGCAAGGATTTCGGCAAGGTCTTGACCGTACAGATACGTTTTGCAGTCCCACCCAGAGATCTTGACTACACCAGCGGAAAGGAACTTCCTTGGCGACTACAGCCCGAAGTGGCAGGTGGCGGAGGATACTTCTACGACTTGGCAGCCCACCAGATTGACTTGTTGCAATACTGGTTTGGTCCAATTATTGAGGCAGAGGGATATGCTCAAAACATGGCGGGACTCTACAAGGTGGAGGACACCTTCAATGCTTGTTTCCGTTTCAACAACGGTTTGACAGGTAGTGCTTCATGGTGTTTTGTTGCCCACAAGTCTGCCAGAAGAGATAGAATATCCATTGTGGGAACAAAAGGAAAGATTGTCTTCTCCGTGTTTGACTACGAGCCTATCGTTCTCGACACAGAAGAGGGGCATGAGGAAATTGTCATTCCTAATCCGCCACATGTGCAGATGGGATTGATTGAAAAAGTTGTCAAGCATCTTCAAGGTAAAGAAATATGTGATTGCGACTCACTGAGCGCCACCCCAACCAACTGGGTGATGGACAGAATTGTAGGAAAAATCTGAGGAATACAAAGAAACAATGCTAGATCAGCGAGTAAAAGCAACAATTGTGGCCCTATGGATGGTTCTATTCAGTGCTATATCATTTGCACAGAATGAACGGGCATCTATTGTGGATACAACCGAGCATGTAATAGTTCTGGACAGCATGGCTTTGACAACTTTCTCTCAGGACTCTATCAATCATCTAAAGGTTTCCAATGGCAAAAGACCTCCTCTCCTGAAAAGATTGATGAGTGGTGTGGAAAACTTTTTCATGGGGTGTGACACAACCTATGTGACTCCACAGAAGTACAATATCACAGCACAAATGGAATTGTCCTATTGGCACGACTATTACTTCATGAGGTCGTCACTAACAGGGAACAGCATGGTTATTAGTTCCGACCCGTCTGCCATTCTGGGAGGTTATGTGTATTATAGTATCTTCGGATATGGTGCTTCATGGAATCTAAACGACATAGGCATCAAAGCAGGCAAGACAAATGGAACATCGCTCAGACAGTCGTTCGTCATTCATACAGCAAAGATCTTTGCAGAATACTATACCTTCAATTCGGGGAAAGGAGCGGAGATCAGAAGCATCAGCGGAATGAACCTGAATGGAAGGGGGCGGGAGTTTAGAGGGCTCTCATCACGCTGCAATGGGTTCAGTGCCGTATATATGTTCAACAACAGGCACTTCTCTTGGCCTGCGGCCTTTGGAGCCAATGCCGTTCAAAGAAAAAGTTGCGGAAGCTGGAGCGTCGGTTTTCAATACAATCATCAGGACATCTCTTTCAACAAAGAAGAACTTCCTGACTATATCCATCAAGACATCGACTCTACACTTTTGTTCAAGAAGGTAAATTACCATGACTATAGTGTTAGTTTCGGTTACAACTATAATTGCGTGATTGGTCGCAACGTGTTATTTGCCATTTCTCTCATTCCTGGTGTGGGTTACAGACGATCCAACATTGCAGAGGAACAAAAAGAGAACAATTCCATATTGAACGATATTGCCACAGACCTCAATCTGCGCATGTCACTCTTTTGGAACAACACAAAGATCTTCAATGGACTTATCTTTGAGGCACACACCTATGACTACCGAAAAGACAAATTCGGTTTAACCAACACGTACGGAACACTAAAATACATGCTGGGATTCAACTTCTGGCGAAAATGACAATCAATATAAACAACAATTATATCGACTGACACAAACAAGATTTAGACCTAAATAAAAAGAAACCAAAATGAAGAATATGAATAAAATAAGCGCAATCATTCTACTACTCAGCGCATCGCTCTCAAGCTATGCTCAACAGTGGATTGATGTAACAGACCAACACATCATTAACCCACGCTATGACAACAATGATGTTGCTCGCGGATGGCAAGGCACGGCTTTGGGGGCAGTCAATGCGGTAGAGAATGCTGAACATTACAACAAAAACTATGATACTTGGCAAGAACTTTCAGGATTGAGGGCTGGAAAATATCGTGTGAGCCTCAATGCTTTCTATCGTTGTGGCAATGCAGGAAATGATTATAATGTTTTTACATCAAATAATTATCAAGATCAACAATTTGCAAGATTCTATGCCCATTCCGCCAAGGGATACTTTGACACACCCATACCTTTTGCCTCTTCTGAAAGAAAAGAACAATCTTTAGGAGGCAACGCCAGTCTTTTGAATGATTGGACCTATATTCCTAACAATATGGAAGCGGCACACTACTGGTTTGAGGCTGGTTGCTATCTCAACCAAGTAGAATGTGAAGTGGACAATGATGGACTATTAACCATTGGCTTCAAGAAGGAACAAACTGTTTACGAAGATTGGACCTGTATCGACAATTGGAAACTGGAATACTGGGGAGAGTTTGTCGAGGTCTCTAATATCACTTTATCAAGTTCTGCCATCGACCTTGTACAATCAGAGACAGCAGACCTTGTTGCCTCCGTCTATCCTTCCAGTGCAACCTTTCGCAATGTGACTTGGGAATCATCCAGACCATCTGTTGCCACAGTAGATAATACTGGACATATCACCGCATTAAGTGTTGGTATTACTTATATATATGCCAGGGCAAAAGATGACAGTGGCAAGTATGCTGTGTGCCGAGTAAACGTGAAGAGGGATGAACCAACCTCTGAGAATCTCGTCATCAACGAGATCATGGCGGCTAACATTGATGTGTATCTCGATCCTTCTTTCAACTATGGCTGTTGGGTAGAGGTTTACAATCCTACTGACCGTTCTGTTACACTTGGTGGCCTCTATGTTTCAGACGACCCCAATCATCTCACAAAGAATCAACTGATCGGCAACTATGGCACATTAGAACCTCATGGGTTTGCTATTCTCAACTTTGACCATCACGAGGTATGGAAGTTACCTTCCTATAAACAGATTGACGACAAACTCGATGCTGATGGAGGTGTCATCATTCTTTCTGATGGAAAGAATATCTTTGCTCAGCAAGAATATCCACCAGCCATATCACGTACATCCTATGCTCGCCTCACAGACGGAGGCTCTATTTGGGGTACTACCTATCTCCCATCTCCAGGCACTTCAAACCAGTTGAATGGAGGTTTTGCCGACAAGCAATTAGAAGCTCCTGTTGTTGACAAGAACGGACAGAGATTCCAAGGTATCATGCAAATATGCGTAAACATTCCTCAAGGGGCTACACTCCGCTACACAACTGATGGCACATGCCCTACCATGGAGAATGGACAGACATCTACCACAGGACTATTCAACGTGGATGAAACCGTATGTTATCGTTTCCGCCTCTTCCAAGACGGCTACTTACCTTCTACTGTTATTACTCGCTCATACATTCGAATGGATAATAATTATCCGTTTAACATCATCTCTGTAGTGACAGATGAAAAGAATCTCTATTCCACTGAATACGGCGTGTTCAAGCAAGGACCTAATGGTCGTCCAGGTAATGGCCAAAGTGTCAATTGCAACTGGAATATGGATTGGGACCGTCCTGTTTCTTTTGAATATATCACTACAGACAATGAGTATCTCGTATCTCAGGAGTGTGACCTTTCCATCTGTGGTGGTTGGACTCGTGCATCTAATCCAAAATCCTTCAAATTAAAAGCGACTAAGATATACGATTTCAAAAACTTCTTTGCCGCACAGTTATTTGAAGAAAAGCCTTACATCAAGAACAAAACTCTTCAAATTCGCAATGGTGGCAATGATGGAACATGCAGAATCAAAGATGCTTCTATCCAGCAAGTCATTGCAAAGAGTGGAATCAATGTGGATCACCAGGCTTGGGAACCAGTACATGTGTTCATCAATGGTTCTCACTATGCCGTACTCAACATGCGTGAGCCAAACAACAAGCACCACGCTTATGCCAACTATGGTATAGACACAGATGAAATGGATCAGTTCGAGATCTCTCCTGACTCTGGTTATGTGCAGATGGAAGGAACAAAAGAGAGCTTTGATCGCTTGGTCAAACTCAGCGAAAACGCTGCCGATGCAGAAACTTACAAACAGATCAACACTATGCTTGATGTTGATGAATACATCAATTATATGGCCATTCAACTGTATCTTGGAAACTGGGACTGGCCACAAAACAATGTGAAGGGTTTCCGTGATGTCAATGACGGCAAGTACCATTTCGTATTGTTCGACCTTGATGGTTCTTTCAATCTTAACGCCTATAGCAGTTTCTCCACATTCTTTAATAAAGAGAACTACACTTTCGATAGGCTCTATGGTTATGATTATTCACAAAACAAAAGTATAGATGGTGTTCGTCATCAGAAGAACAACGATTTTGTAACCCTTTTCCGCAATATGCTACAGAACGAGACATTCCGTAAGCACTTTATTGATTCCTTCTGTATCGTGGGCGGTTCTGTCTTTCAACCGAACAAAGTGGAAGAGATTGTAACTGCAGCAGCAACCCGTCTCTCTGCAGGAGGTTTTGTCAATCCTTGGAACACAGCCAACAATGTCATTTACAATCTCCAGAATCGCAATGATGCCGCAACTCAATCAATCTACTACGATAGTAGGCTGAATCCTTATTGGACAGATCGTCAGCAGGTGAAACTTTCCACTAATATTCCTGATGCCAAGATTTCCATCAATGACATAGAAGTTCCCTATAGTGAATTTGACGGTTACCTCTACTCTCCCATCACCCTGAAAGCACAAACACCAGCAGGCTACCAGTTCTTGGGTTGGAAGAGTTCCGACGCAACCACTATCAAAAAGACCATCTTCACCAATGGATCTTCATGGGAATACTATGATGCCGCTTCTCTTGACAATGTAAACTGGAAATCTTCATCTTACAATGCAAATACATGGAAAACAGGAGACACTCCTATTGGATATGGAAAGAATCAGAATACAGAGGTTGAGAACAAAAATCAACTCTGCTACTACTTCCGTAAATCCTTCGATATCAATGAAACACCATCTGCCGCCGACACTTATCTATTGGACTACACCATCGACGATGGCATGATCATCTATGTGAATGGTGTGGAAGCAGGTCGCTATAATATGCGAGATGGAGAGTCTGGCTATAATGTCACAGCATCTACCTATGCCGTCGATAATCCAGACCAAAGACAGATGAGTCTGAGTGGAAGCCTTTTCAAGAAAGGAAAGAATGTCATTGCCGTTGAGGTACATAACCATAGCACAGGTTCTACCGATATTCTATGGGATGCCGCACTCTCCTCTTACACTGTTCAGGAAAATGGCACTAATTTCATTTCTACAGAATCAGAGTTCATCATGCCTGACATGGGTTCTCAGAACTTGATTGCTGTATTTGAAAAGAAATCTGACTTTGACTTGGCAGAAGAAGGAATTACACCAATACGCATCAATGAAATCAGTGCTGCCAACTCCATATACATGAACGACTACTTCAAGAAGAATGACTGGATAGAGCTGTACAATACAACAGATGACGACATCGACATCAAGGGCATGTATATCTCTGACAATAAGACCAAGCCACAGAAATACCAAGTACCATCTGACGATGTAAATCTCAACACCATCATCCCTGCTCGTGGATATAAAGTCATCTGGTGCGACAAACTCGACAACATTGGTTCTGACATCCACACATCTTTCAAACTTGCTTCAGAAGGTGGGGATGTGGTCATCACCACCGATGAATATGCCGACACACTCTCCTACACCAATCACTTAGGCATTCAGACATTCGGACGTTATCCTGATGGAAATAACGACACCTATGTCATGAATATCCCAACGATTGGCAAGGCTAATCAAATAGGCTCATGCGACATACTGTATGTGAAGCCTGTCGAAGAACCTGAAGAGCCCAATGCCATCCGTTCCTACACGAAAGAAGGTGGAATCACCATTGCTTATGTAGATGGAGTCATTAATGTGAAGAGTGAAGATGCTGCTATCAGAAGCGTAAACATCTACAACGCATCAGGCGTCAAGATGGAAGCAACTCAATTCATCAACCCTGGTCAGCAGTTCACCTCTATCTATGTAGCCACACTGCCTAAGGGTATCTACATTGCAAAGGCTACCACCCAGACTGGTGATGAATGCCACATCAAGTTCTTCATTCGGTAGAAGACTCCCATAATGCTCATTGTATGTCTTTCATGTGAAATGATATACAATGAGCATTAAACCTTTTACTACGATGGTCTGTCATAAAAAGGAAGGTGAAGGCATGACCACCTAACATCTACGAAAATTACAAACCTAAATATATGTACAAATTATTTACTATCATGATCCTGGCAGTTACATCACTGACAGGTTTCGCTCAAGAATGGATAGACGCGACCGATCTTTATGTCACCAATCCTCGATTCGACAACAATGACATCCAAAAGGGTTGGTCAGGAACAACTTTCAGCGCAAACAATCCATTTGAAAATGCTGAGCATTTCAACAAGAACTACGACACTTACCAAAAACTAACAGGTCTTACCGCAGGTAAGTATCGTGTAAGCGTGAGCGCATTCTATCGAATGGGAACTGCGAAGAATGATTATACGCTCTATAGTGGCAACAACTACACAGGAAGCCAAAATGCTAAACTGTACGCCAAGTCTTCCACCGAGGAGAAAACCAAAAGCATCATGTCTGCATCATCTGCAGCCTTAGAGTATTCTCTTGGAGGAAGCGCAAGCGAAGTAAGTTCCAGCAACAATTGGGGTGGCTGGGGCGGATGGGGTGGCTGGAATCCCACCTACTACATTCCCAACAACATGGAAGCCGCACACTATTGGTTTGAAGAAGGATACTACTATAATGAATTGCAATGCACTGTAGGCAATGATGGCGCATTGACCATTGGCATTAACAAAGATACCAGAATAGACAATGACTGGACATGTCTTGACAACTGGAAGTTGGAGTTTTATGGGACTATAACTGGCATCCAATTATCTGAAACCGAGACAACACTAATGCCACACGAGATGAAGGACCTCACAGCCCAAAGCCTTCCTTATGAAACAGATTACAACCAAAGCGTTAATTGGACATCATCCAATCCCAAGATTGCTACCGTAGATGAAAATGGACGAGTAGTTGCACTCAGCAAAGGAACTGCATACATCACAGCAAAATCAAAAGCCACATCTTCTGTTTACACACAATGTAAAGTCATCGTCACAGACGTGTCTGAAATAGCCAATGCCATTGTCATCAACGAAATAATGGCTTCTAACATTGATGTCTATATGGATCCATCCTTTAACTATGGCAGTTGGGTGGAACTATACAATCCATCACAAACCAGTCTCTCGTTAGGTGGCTTCTATATCACAGACGACCCCAATCACCTGAAGAAACACAAGTTGATTGATGACTATGGCATACTACCAGCAGGTGGCTTTGCCCTTCTCAACTTTGACCATCACGAAGTTCACAAAGCGCCCTCCTATCGCCAGATAGATGATAAACTCAATGTAGAAGGTGGAACAATCATTATTTCTGATGGCGAAAAGATCATCGCACAGCAAGATTATCCACAAGCCATCTCACGTTCATCCTATTGCAGAACCAATGACGGAGGTTCCATCTGGAGTTATAATGGAAACCCAACTCCTGGTACATCCAACGCTGTAAACACTAAGTTTGGTAACACACAACTTGAAGCACCTATTGTAGATAAAGATGCACAGAAGTTTACAGGCATCCTTCAGATCAGTGTCAATATTCCAACAGGAGCAATGCTTAAATATACAACAGACGGCACCACTCCTACCCTTACCAACGGAACAGTGTCAGGCACAGGTCTATTTCAGGTTGATAAAACCACCTGCTACCGTTTTCGTCTCTTCAGGACAGGCTACCTACCTTCTCCTGTAGTCACGCGTACATATTTATATAATGACAAGACATATCCATTCCCCATCATCTCTGTTGTGACCAACAACGACAATCTCTACTCCAATGAATACGGTCTCTTTCAGCAGAGTTCCAATGGACGTTTAGGTAGAGGACAAGACCAAATAGAATGCAACTGGAACATGGACTGGGATCGTCCTGTGTCCGTTGAAATCATCAACCCCAACAATGAATGCATTGTGTCACAAGAATGCAACTTCTCCATGTGTGGTGGATGGAGCCGAGCATGGAATCCTCATTCATTCAAACTCAAGGCATCCAAAACCTACGACTTCAAGAACTTCTTTGATGCACAACTCTTTGAGAAAAAGCCATACATCAAAAGCAAGACACTACAGATTCGCAATGGAGGCAACGATAGCCAAACCTACAATCAATTGGGTGGTCGCATCCGTGATGCCATTCTTCAGCAGATTGTGGCACGAAGTGGCATCAATATCGACTATCAGGAATGGCAGCCTGTGCATGTACTTATCAATGGTAAATACTATGCCACTCTCAGCATGCGTGAGCCAAACAACAAGCACTACGCTTATGCCAACTACGGTATAGACACCGATGAGATGGATCAGTTTGAGATTGAAGCAGATTCAGGCTATGTGCAGATGGAAGGGACAAACGAGGCATGGCTGAAACTAATTGAATTGAGCCAAAACGCAGACAACGAAGATACCTATGCTGAAATCAGTCAGTTGCTTGATATAGATGAATACATCAACCTCATGGCTGTAGAATTATACTTGGGTGGCACTGACTGGCCTCACAATAATGTGAAGGGATTCCGAGACAGAAACAACGGGAAGTTCCGTTTCGTTCTCTTCGACCTCGACTTTGCAGGACAAACCTCTACCCCATTCCAGAATTTCTTTAGCAAAGAGAACTTCACCTCAGCGCATAGCCTTCTGGGCTACGATTACTCTCAGAATAAGAACCTCACAGGCACGCGCCTCACAGGTACAAACACGTTTGTCACTCTCTTCCGCAACATGTTGAAAAACAATGATTTCAGAAAGAGATTCATCGATATGTATTGTATCATGGGTGGTTCTATCATGCAAAACAAATATGTGAAGGAAATCGCTAATGAGATGAGAGACTACATGAAAACGGGAATCTACAACGAAGACAGGTTTGACCCGTCCATCTCTTCCAACTACGTGATTGGCAAATTCACTGCCAGTTACAATAGCAGTTTGGTGGACCACATGCGCAATCGTTCCGAGTTAGGCATCAAAACCGTATCCAAACAGTCCGTCTCCCTTTCTGCCAACACCCAAGGAGCAAAAATCAATCTGAATGGTATCGAACTTCCATACACAGAATTTGAAGGTTACCTCTTTGCGCCTATTCAGCTCAAAGCCATTGCTCCTGCAGGCTATGAGTTCGTTGGATGGAAAGACGTCAGCAACAGCACTGAGAATATTATATCAGAAGAGGCAGACTACACACTTCCCGCAGGAACTCAAAAGTTGATAGCCATCTTTGAGAAGAAGTCAGACATCGACATTGCGGCCGAAGGCATCACACCTGTGCGCATCAACGAGATTAGTGCTGCCAATTCCATGTATATCAACGACTACTTCAAGAAGAACGACTGGGTGGAACTCTACAACACAACCGACCAAGCAATCGACATCAAGGGCATGTATATCTCTGACAACATGACCAAGCCACAGAAGTACCAAGTGCTATCCGATGATGTGAGTCTCAACACCATCATCCCTGCTCGTGGATATAAAGTCATCTGGTGTGACAAACTCGACAACATCGGTTCTTCCATCCACACATCTTTCAAACTTGCTTCAGAAGGTGGTGAGGTGGTCATCACAACCGATGAATATGCCGACACACTCTCCTACACCAATCACTTAGGCACACAGTCCTTCGGCCGTTATCCCGATGGCAGCAACGACACCTATGTCATGAACATGCCAACCATAGGCAAAGCCAATCAGACAGGATCAGCCGACATCCTCCACGTGAAACCTGTTGATGATCCAGAAACCAACGACATTCGCTCCTACACCAAAGAGGGCAGCATCACCATTGCCTACGTAGATGGTGTCATCAATGTGAAGAGTGAGGATGATCCTATCTCAAGCATCAACATCTACAGCATGTCAGGCATCAAGATGGAGGCATCTCAATTCTCCAAGAACGGAGAGAGTATGATTTCCGTCTATGTGGGTTCTCTGCCCAAAGGAATATATATTGCCACTGTCAATACAAAAAATAATGATGAATGTCGTATAAAATTCTTCAAAAAGTAATAAAAGTAGGTGCTTTTTAACCAAAAGAGCATATATTGTGAAAAAATGTCATAAATAGCGAGTGGAGAATGGAGATTTTGTTCTATATTTGTATCAAATTTGGAGAACAAAACTTCATTCTCCGCTATTTTATATAGCAAGATAACCATTTATTATCATCTTTTTTACACATTCATGAAAGAAACTATTTTAGTAACAGGTGGCACAGGGTTTATTGGCTCACACACAACAGTAGAACTTCAGCAGGCAGGATATGATGTAGTGATCATCGACAACCTATCCAACTCAAATGCTGCTGTGATTGACGGAATCGAAAAGATCACAGGCATATGTCCCGCTTTTGAACAAGTGGATCTCAACGATTTCGATGCTACAGAAAATGTATTCAAGAAATACCCCATCAAGGGCTGTATCCACTTTGCTGCATCAAAAGCCGTTGGCGAATCTGTAGAAAAACCACTTCTCTACTATCGCAACAACCTCAATTCACTCATGAACGTGTTGGAGTTGCTCACAAAATATGGTGGCAAGGGAATCATATTCTCCTCTTCATGCACCGTGTATGGTCAGCCCACTCCAGAGAATCTTCCCGTCACAGAGAAAGCACCTATCCAGAAAGCCCTTTCTCCATACGGCAACACCAAGCAGATTAACGAGGAAATCATCAACGATTACATCCACTCTGGTGCACAGATCAAATCTATCATCCTACGTTACTTCAACCCTATTGGCGCTCATCCATCGGCTTTGATTGGTGAACTTCCCAATGGTGTACCAATGAATCTCATTCCTTTTGTTACTCAAACGGCCATCGGTATCCGCAAGCAGTTGAAGATCTTTGGAAATGACTATAACACTCCTGACAAGACATGTATCCGCGATTACATCTATGTGGTCGATCTCGCCAAGGCTCACGTCAAGGCAATGCAACGTGTGCTCGAACAGGAGACTGAGCCTATCGAAGTATTCAACATTGGCACAGGTCACGGCTATTCAACATTGGAGATTGTCGAGGGCTTCGAGAAAGCTACAGGAGTGAAACTGCCTTGGGAATACGCTCCACGCCGTGAAGGCGACATCGAAGCAATCTGGGGCAATGTAGATAAAGCCAACAAGGAATTAGGTTGGAGTGCAGATACACCATTGGATGACATCTTGCGCTCTGCATGGAAATGGCAAGAAAAACTTCGCAAAGACGGAGTTCAATAATATATAGACCAACAACGTTTTCAGCTATATGCTGGAATCGTTTGTCGTGTTTTATTTTGTGTTTGTGTTGTGGCTATTCTTTTTCGTGAGAAACGGGGTAGCCCATTTTTTTGTTCTTTCTCGAAAGAGCCCCAAAACATATCGCTGAAAAGCATCTTTCCCACTATGAATTCCCCCATTGCTCAATACATTAAAATACGTTAAGACAAACAAGACCAAAGAACCCTATACACTTCACTTTTCAATGAACAATGGTGCGATGGGCGACGAACAATGCTTCAATGGGCAACGAAACACACATACATTTCATACCCACAACACCAGCCCCTTCATTCAACCACAAATTCTTGTTTATCAAACAGATAAACATCACTCAGACATAGAGGGAACAAAGTCGAGAAAAAGGCACAGAAACACTCACCGATAAAATCTTCTCGTTTTCATTTTTACATTAAAACAATCCATATTTCACAGCCATCGTGGCAAAAAACACCGTGATGAAGTAGCGTAAGAATAGCATGTGCACCCTGCAAGCATCATATAAGGACCTCCTGACATTATTGCTGTCAAACTCACCACACAAACACAAAAAAAACGGTCAAAAGACTTGAAAAAAAATTATTTATATGTAACTTTGCACCACAAAATATAAAGTACTATGTGTGGAATTGTAGGATACATGGGCAAACGCAATGCCTATCCCGTATTAATCAAGGGACTCAAGCGATTAGAATACAGAGGCTATGACAGTGCAGGAGTGGCTCTTCTCACTGAAAGTGGAGAGATGAAAATCTATAAGACAAAAGGCAAGGTGGCTGATCTCGAAGCATACGCTTCCGACAAAGACACCTCTGGCACTGTTGGTATAGCCCATACCCGTTGGGCTACCCACGGAGAGCCTAATTCCACCAATGCGCATCCCCACTTCTCCTACACAGGCAATCTTGCCATCATTCACAATGGCATCATTGAGAACTATGCTGTCTTGAAAAAGCAGTTGCAAGAGAACGGCATTGAATTCAAGAGCAATACCGACACAGAGGTGCTTGTTCAGTTGATTGAATATGTGCGCACCAAGAAAAATGTTGATTTGCTCACAGCCGTCCGCATCGCACTCCGTTCAGCCATTGGCGCCTATGCCATAGCCCTTCTCGACAAGAACGACCCCGACCAGATTATTGCTGCCCGCAAGAGTAGCCCGCTTGTGGTGGGCATCGGTGAAGAAGAGTTCTTTCTCGGCAGCGATGCAAGTCCTATCATTGAATACACCAACAAGGTCATCTATCTTGACGACAAAGACATTGCCGTGATTCGTCGCGGCAAGGAAGTGGAGATTGTGGATCTGAACAATGCCAAGATGGAGCACGAAATCACCCAAGTGGACCTCAACCTCGCACAGATTGAGAAGGGCGGGTTTCCACACTTCATGTTGAAGGAAATCTTTGAGCAACCCGACTGCCTCAGAGACTGCATGAGAGGCAGAGTGAATGTAGAAGCCAACAATGTTGTGCTCTCTGCCATTATCGACTACCGAAAGCACCTCATCAACCCTCGTCGCATCATCATCGTGGCATGTGGCACAAGCTGGCATGCGGGTCTCATTGGCAAACAACTCCTTGAAGATTTCTGCCATATCCCAGTAGAAGTGGAATATGCCAGCGAGTTCCGTTACAGCAAACCTGTCATCAACAATCAAGATGTTGTCATTGCCATCAGCCAGTCAGGCGAAACAGCAGACACTTTAGCAGCCATCGAACTTGCCAAGAGCAAAGGTGCTTTCATCTATGGAATATGCAATGCCATCGGCTCCAGCATACCACGTGCCACCGACACAGGCTCCTACATCCACGTGGGTCCAGAAATTGGTGTGGCATCTACCAAGGCTTTCACTGGCCAGGTGACCGTGTTGGCAATGCTTGCCCTCGCCCTTGGCAAAGAGCGAGGCACAATCAGCAACGACCGCTACACCAAGGTGATAGAGGAACTCAATGCCATCCCCGACAAGATGAAGATACTCCTCAACCAGAGTGAAAGCATCAAGGACATAAGCCGTATCTTCACTTATGCCCACAACTTCCTCTACCTCGGGCGTGGCTACAACTACCCTGTGGCACTTGAAGGAGCACTGAAACTCAAGGAAATCTCCTATATCCACGCTGAAGGCTATCCTGCAGCAGAGATGAAACACGGCCCTATCGCCCTCATCGACGACGAGATGCCTGTTGTGGTGGTAGCCACCAAAAATGTGCTCTACGAGAAGGTGGTCAGCAACATACAGGAAATCAAGGCACGCAAGGCACGCGTCATCGCCATCATCAGCGAAGGCGACGAGACCATCCGAAAGATGGCAGATGCCGTCATCGAACTGCCCCACACGGAGGAATGCCTCGAACCTCTCTTGGCCTCCATCCCACTGCAGATGCTTGCCTACTACATTGCTGTTGCCAAGGGTAAAGACGTGGATCAGCCACGCAACCTTGCCAAGTCCGTCACTGTAGAATGATGGCAGATTATTGATATATATACTATTGAGTTGATATATGCGAATAGACATCATTACGGTTCTCCCCGAACTGATAGAACCCTTCACGAAGGAATCCATACTTGGAAGAGCCCAAAAGAAAGGGTTGGCAGAGATACACATACACAATCTGCGCGACTACACCGCCGACAAGCATCGTCGTGTGGACGACTACCCCTTTGGTGGTGCGGCTGGCATGCTCATCCAATGCCAACCCCTCGATGCTTGCATCTCGGCTCTCAAGGCAGAACGCAACTACGATGAAATCATCTTCACTGCACCTGATGGAGAAAAGTTTGACCAACCTATGGCTAACGAACTCTCCCTCAAGGGTAACATCATCATCATTTGCGGTCACTACAAGGGCATCGACTATCGTATTCGTGAGCATTTGATCACACGTGAGATTTCCATTGGAGACTATGTGCTTACAGGTGGAGAACTCGCTGCCGCAGTCATGGCAGACGCAATCGTTCGTGTCATCCCTGGCGTGATTGGCGATGTGGAAAGTGCCCTATCTGACTCTTTCCAAGACAATCTTCTCGAACCTCCTGTATATACTCGACCTGCCTTATACCATCCTATCACAAATCCAGAAGAGACTTGGAGTGTGCCAGACGTGCTCCTCTCTGGGCATGAAGCCAAGATCAAGGAGTGGGAATACGAGCAAGCACTCGCACGCACCCAAAGCCTCAGACCTGACCTGTTACAGAAAAAATAATCCTCAAACAGACTTGCCCCGATAAAAGTTGAATCTTTTATCGGGGCAAGATGTATTTGAAAAGAAGAGGAGAATCTTTATTCCGTGATGCGCATGCCTATTCTTGCTTCCACCACATTCACCACATAGTCTCCAAGTTTCTCACATTCATTAATGATGTCCATATACATTGTACCTTCTGTATAGGTATAGGTATGGTTGTTTACATCATTGATATTCTGCGACTTCAACTGACTACGATACTTGTTGATCTCGTTTTCTATATTTTGTGAACGACTGATGTTGAACGCATCCTTCCTGCCTGCAATCAACACATTCATCTGAGAGAGTGCCGTGTCGGTCAATTCCATCATCTGATGAATATACTCATACTGCTGTTCAGTGAAGTGAGCATCACCACCGCTCACCTTGCGATGAATGGTGCGGGCAATGTTATAGTTGGAGTCACCAATACTCTCCAGTTCGGATATTTCACGTAGCATCGCATTGATCTTGCTCTTTGTATCATCAGAGAGATGTGCATCACCCACCTGATCCAAGTAGTTTGCTATCTCCAACTCCATGTTGTCGGAGATACTCTCATATTTCTCAATACGAGCATACAACTTCTCAAACTCCTTAGGGTCTTTCTCTGTGAGCAGCTGGTGCACCATTGCAAACATCTTCTGCATTCTGACTGCAAACTGTTCTATTTCCTTATGCGCCTCCAGTACAGAGAGTTCGGGAGTCTTCATGATACCGGAAGTGATGAAGTGCAGACGAAAATCCTCTTCCTCGTCCTTCCTCGGTTTGATCACCATGCTTACGAATTTCTCAATATACGGAACGAACCACACAAGCAACAACGTGTTACACACATTGAAAGAAGTATGGAATGTGGCAAGCACTAATGAAGCCTTCGCCATAAACCCAGGAGTGGTGGAAGGCATATTAGGGTCGAAGCCTATCAGGTTGCACACTGTACCATAGAAAGGTCGCAATGCAAGCAACATCCATGCCACACCTATCACATTGATACTCATGTGGGCAAAGGCGGCTCTTCTTGCAGAGGTGTTGGCACTCATGGCAACAATGTTTGCCGTGATGGTTGTACCGATATTCTCACCAAGCACCAACATAATACCTTGATCCACATGCAACACGCCTGTGGAACAGAGCATCATGGTAATGGCCATAATAGCAGCAGAAGACTGCACACATATTGTGAGAATCAGACCCATCAAGAGGAAGAACATCGAGTTGAGCAACGTGGACTGATTGTATTGCGCAAAGAAAGCACTGATGGCAGAACCTGTCTCTGGTTCACTCACCACACTTAAGCCTGTGTTTTTCAAAATGCTCAAACCCAAGAAGAGGAAAGATACACCAAAGAGCAACTCGCCCCACAATCCATGTTTCTTCAAGTATATTAAGATAATGCCAACAAAGAGTGCCAGATACACATAGTCAGTAATATCAAATGAGAAACCCAGCGACATGATCCATGCAGTGATGGTCGTACCAATATGTGCTCCCATGACAATGGGAATGGCCTGAATGAGATCCAGCAATCCAGCATTCACGAATGAGACGGTCATCAAGGTTGAAGCGGTGGAAGACTGAACGGCTGCAGTCACAAAAATACCCGTTAATATACATGTAAAGCGGTTGGTGGTCATTGCATCCAATACATGACGAAGTTGTGGACCTGCCATCTTTTGCAATGCTTCGCTCATTGCCTTCATACCAAACATGAGAAGGGCAAGCGAACCAAGAAGTTTGAATATTATCCAGATTGACATAATTGTCTATAAATAGAATATGTTGGTTTCCCAGTGACAAAGTTAAAACAATTTTTATTTGTTCGCAAGATTTATCCCAAAAAGTTTGTGGTATAGCAAATGATATTGTAACTTTGTCCACGGAAAATAAATTATAAACCTATTTATAGCAATGAGAAAAATCATTTTATTTCTTTCCCTCATGGTGGCAATGCTGATGTCCACCCCTGCTTTTGCGCAGAAAGCAAAGGGAACATTCGAGGCGGGCAAAGGAACTTTCCTCCTCAACGGCAAGCCTTTCGTGGTGAAAGCGGCAGAAATCCATTATCCACGCATCCCCAAACCATATTGGGAGCACCGTATCAAGATGTGTAAGGCACTCGGCATGAACACTGTCTGCATCTACATCTTCTGGAATATCCATGAGCAGAAGGAAGGTCTGTTTGACTTTACAGGTCAGAATGACATCGCTGAGTTCTGCCGTCTTGCCCAGAAGAATGGTCTGTATGTCATCGTGCGTCCTGGTCCTTACGTATGTGCTGAATGGGAAATGGGCGGACTGCCTTGGTGGCTGCTCAAGAAAAAAGACATCCGTCTGCGCGAGCGTGACCCCTACTTCATGGAGCGTGTGAAAATATTTGAGCAGAAGGTGGGCGAGCAACTTGCTCCACTTACAATACAGAAGGGAGGCCCCATCATCATGGTGCAGGTGGAGAACGAGTATGGTTCTTATGGCGAAGACAAGCCATACGTGAGTGAGATTCGTGATTGTCTCCGTGACATCTATGGCAAAGAACTTGCTCTCTTCCAGTGTGACTGGGCGTCCAATTTCGAGAAGAATGGTCTTGACGACCTCATCTGGACGATGAACTTCGGCACAGGCGCAAACATTGATGACCAGTTCCGTCGCCTTGGGCAACTTCGTCCTGACGCCCCTAAGATGTGCTCAGAGTTCTGGAGTGGATGGTTTGACAAGTGGGGTGCTCGACATGAGACACGCCCCGCCAAGGATATGGTGGCTGGTATGGATGAAATGCTCTCTAAAGGCATCTCTTTCTCTCTCTACATGACTCACGGAGGTACATCTTTTGGACATTGGGCTGGTGCTAACTCACCAGGCTTTGCACCCGATGTCACGTCTTATGACTACGACGCTCCTATCAATGAGTATGGTCATGCCACCCCTAAGTTCGACGAACTTCGTGCCATGATGCAGAAGTATTCAGAAAAGAAACTCCCTACTGCTCCAAAGCCCGTAGCATCCATCATCACAATACCTAAGTTCCAGCTCAACGAGTTCGCCCCACTCTCTGCTGGTATAGACAAGACTGAACAAGGTGCACTCAAGACCTTCGAGGAGATGGATATGGGTTGGGGAACGATGATGTACGCAACCATGTTGCCTGACATCCCTGTAGAAAGCGAACTCACCATCGATGCTCATGACTATGCACAAGTATTCGTTGGTAGCAAATATATCGGTAAGATTGACCGTGTGAAGAACGAGAGGAGCATCATGATTCCTGCTGTCAAGAAAGGCACTCCTCTGACAATTGTCGTAGAGGGAATGGGACGTATCAACTTCGGTCGTGCCATCAAGGACTTCAAGGGTATTGTGGGAGATGTCACATTAACAGCCTCCATCACTGCCGATCAATTTGCAAAGGAAGGTGACATAGAGATGACTTTGAAGCCTAAACTTTGGAATCTCGCCACCATTCCAGACGATTATGCCACTGCCTTGAAAGCTCTTGCCGCAGAAAAGACGACTCACACATGGGGCAATCGTGGCTACTATCGTGGCTACTTCAACCTCGCCAAGGTGGGTGATACCTTCCTCAACTTCGAGACATGGGGCAAGGGACAGGTATATGTGAATGGTCACGCCATGGGCCGATTCTGGTCCATCGGTCCTCAGCAGACACTCTATGTGCCTGGTTGCTGGCTAAAGAAAGGAAAGAACGAAATCATTGTGCTCGATGTTGTAGGCCCTAAAGAGAGCATTGTGTGGGGACAGGACTACCCAGAACTTGACAAGCTACAACTTGAGAAGAGCAACAAGCACAATGACATTGGCAACAAGCCTGACCTCAATAGTTCCACTCCTGTGGCTACAGGTGCTTTCAAGGCTGGAAACGGGTGGCAAACCATCAAGTTCCCATCAGCATCTAAGGGTCGCTACCTTGCCATCGAGTGCCTCTCCACTCAGCAAGAGGGTGATCGTGTAGCCATTGCTGAACTCTATCTCCAAGACACCTCGGGCAAGCGTATCTCTCGTGAATCATGGACAACCCACTATGCCAACTCTGAGGATGAGAATGGCAACCACACTGGCGACAAGGTCTTCGACCTTCAAGAGTCCACCTATTGGCAGACAGAGAGGGCTGCTTCCTTCCCTCACCTCATCGTCATTGATTTAGGTTCGGAGCAGACCATTACTGCAATAGAGTATCTTCCACGTGCCGAGCAAGGAGCTCCAGGCAGTATCAAAGACTACAAGATTCATATCTACTAAAGTAATTATATAAATATGTAAAAGAGCAGACATCACAGCGGTGTCTGCTCTTTTACGTACCAATCATAGATAAAACCACAATATTTACATGAACATGAGTTCAGCATAAGACATGACAACTCATCCCTGTTTGGGATAAGATTTCTCAAAATAGCATAAGTTGTCTGGTGGCCTCAACATCACACCCATCAAGTGCTTTCGGCTTGTTGTCGAAGAATCAATATGCAACCAGAACCTTCATCATGTTCATGATGAAGTTGCAGACCTATCTGTGCCTTGAACGCAAGAACTGTAAGGATGCGAGTTTGACGAATTGGGGGTGATTGCCGGACTTGGAAACAAAAAGCAGATATATATCCTTGACTGGTAACCGTATGGTAGAAAAGCAGAAACTATATGGTAGACGAGCAGAAACTATATGGTATTTACTTACAAACCATATAGTCTGAGAGAAGAATGATGCGCTTTTAGGAAAAAGGAATAATGCGTTATAAGCACAACAAGTATGTCTGTTCGGGATGATTTTTCAGAAGAGAACTTATCCC
>JAAYDO010000109.1 GCA_012729225.1 Bacteroidales bacterium
CCAAATAGGGATTTGACTTCTCCTGAAAAACGGGTTTCTCCTAAGTCGGCAGACCAATACCAACCACAAAGGTACGGATTTTTTCTTTAACACAAAGTTTGTCGTCTTCTTATTTATATTTTTTTAATTTATTCGGTCAATTTGATACACAAAAGCCCTTGATGAGGGAATAGTTGTAACATTTAGTTTGCAATTTGCTTATTTTAATGTGAGTTCGACAAATTTAGAATGGTGCAATCAGTGTGTCAAATGTCCTTTGTACATTGATGCACGGCTTTTGGAAAAGAAGGAATATGTAGCAATAACCTCCTGTAAATTGACCATGGAATCTTCAAAGCATCTATGTCTGTAGTGCGCCGTTTTCGCAATGTTTTTCAGTTCATCATTCACAGTCTCAATGATAGCCCTCTTCCTGAGTAGAAGTTTGTCGGAAACGCTCATCAACGTACCCTTCATGTTGTTTTTCAATTTTGACAGGAAGAGGTTGATAAAACCAGTCACTATCCACTAAGTTTTAGTTGTGTTCCATGCCCAGCCATTTCCCTTCTTCCAGCCATTTTTCGTACCTCCCGATAGCCCTTCGTAAGGAAATCTGTCTAAATTCATCATCATGATTGTGTGTCTTGATTGACAGTGCAAAGTTACGGGCAATCTTCAACTCTGCCAAGCAAAAAAGTGACTTTTGAGAAATAAAGTCAGGATTTTGACTAATTATCAACAAGATAACTGTTTTGAGAAGTTGTTTTCTTGTTTTTGAAAAAATCTTGACAATGATGGAATTTTGGAAAATAGGAAAAAGCCGAATGACACTATTGGGGGGTATGATGCTGTTGTTTATATTCCGTTGTATTTCAACACTATTGAAGAGAAAACAAATTTCGAGGATTACCAAATTTCAAGGAAAATACAATTCATCGAACTTACGTTAATTATCCAAGAATCCTATCGAAGCCTTATCGAAGGCATATCGAAGGATCAAAGAAGTATGGGGTGGGTGTTACCAGGTGCATTGTAAGGAAAACTGTCTCAATTGTCTCAATCACAATCCCCCAGATGCGTGCTTTGGTACAAGAGAAGAAAAGTCAGAATCCGAATCATCTTGGTCAGATTCTCAGGAGAAGGGAGTAGCCTTATGCTGAGGTTGAAGGTGAGTGGACACTGGTGCTCAAAAAAGAAGCAGAAATGAGTCTTTCCAATAGAAACCAATCGAAATCAGCCGTTCATCTTCTGAATTTGCCGAACTCACGTTGTTTTACTTTCAAATAATTGGTCAAATGGATGATAATCCCTACTTTTGCAAACGTTTTGTAAGTGATCTGCTGTCAGGTCTTCGGGATGTAGCGCAGTTGGTAGCGCACTACGTTCGGGACGTAGATGTCGCGTGTTCGAGTCACGTCATCCCGACAAATGTATGAGGTCGTGTCCGTCTGGACATGACCTTTTTGTTGTCTGATGTAGAGAACGAAAATGAAATTAGTTGAGTGTGATGCGCTCTGCGGTGACATCTTCGTGAAGAAAGAGGCTGGCGCATTCACGGAATTTGACGCATGACTCACTTGTGAAATATTGGCATGTAGCACCACGGGTGAGTTGCTGATCCATGTCGGGGTGACGATGGAGGTAGTCTTCAAGACTGGATGCGATGTATTGTCCCTGTGGAACAACTTTCACGCCTTTAGGAAGGTAGTGCTTGATCTTGTCGGTCAAGAGAGGGAAATGGGTGCATCCGAGGATAATGGTGTCAATCTGCGGGTCTTTAGAGAGTAGTTTTTCTAAAGAGGTCTGAATGAAGTAGTCTGCTCCAGGCTTGTCAAACTCGTTGTTCTCCACGAGCGAAACCCACATGGGACAAGCCTGCCCTACCACTGTGCAGTCAGGATGAATCTTTTTGATTTCGAGATTGTAGGATTGTGATTTGATAGTGCCTTCTGTGGCAAGCACACCGATATGTTTGCTGTGAGACATGTCGCCTACCACCTCTGCTGTGGGACGAATCACGCCGAGCACACGCCGGTTGGGGGCATTGTAGGGCAGATAGTTCTGCTGAATGGATCTGAGTGCTTTGGCGGAAGCGGTGTTGCATCCTAAGATGACGAGCGGACATTCCATCTCAAAGAGTTTCTTGACGGCTTGGAGCGTGAACTCATATACGACATCGAAAGAGCGTGTGCCATAGGGGGCACGTGCATTGTCGCCTAAATAGATATAGTCATACTCAGGCATACGCTTACGGATGCCTTCAAGAATGGTCAGGCCTCCGTAGCCTGAATCAAAAACTCCTATGGGTCCTGCCATGACGCTATTATTTGATGCCCAACTGAATGAGTACTGCATCTGTGCAGTTCTCTGCATTGCCCTCCCCGCTGATGTAGGGATAGGCGTTGGCATCTGTATTGAGCACATAGGCATACTTGCGTCTCTTTCCCACAGCCTGTATGGCTTCTTTGAGTCGGGCTTCTACAGGGGTCATGAGATCGTCCTCCGCCTTGGTAAGAAGTTCCTGTGCTTCTTTCTTGAA
Organism: Bacteroidales bacterium; assembly: GCA_012729225.1. Classification (GTDB taxonomy): domain Bacteria; phylum Bacteroidota; class Bacteroidia; order Bacteroidales; family Bacteroidaceae; genus Minthosoma. The sequence continues at coordinate 2,519 of JAAYDO010000109.1, forward strand.
TTGCACGCTTTGTTCCATGAGGAGTTGAAGTTCCTTTTGGCGCTTGAGCATGATGTTTTCTGGGAAGGTCTTTTGACCATCCAAATACTCGCTGAACTTTTTGGAGAAGTTCTGTTCGGAGCGAACCATCTCCTGATCGTAGGTTTTCCTCAGTTCCTCCATGCTCTTCATGGCCTGTGCATACTCTGGCATGGCTTGCATCACGTCATTGTAGGAAAGATAGCCGAAGGGTTGTGCCTCATAGATAATCTGGGCTTCTTGTGCTGTCTGTGGTGTGTTATTCACCAACTGTGACACCACGTGTACATCTGATTCGGCTGTTACTTCAGAAACAGAAGGCACTGCATCTTGTGCTGACACCAAGCCAGCACAAGACAACAATGCAATCAGTATGGTTGTTTTCTTCATTTTAAATGAAATTATTTAGCACCCACTTTTGCCTTTACTTGGTCAGTGAGGTCGGTTGCAGATGTACCGATGAATGGAATGCTTGCAGCGTCAAACACATAAGTGTAGCCACCTGCGTTGCCTATTTCCTGAACTGCTGCCATCACCTTCTCCTGAATGGCATTCAGCTTCTCCTGATAAACCTTCTGGAGTTCCTGCTCGCTGGTCTGGCCAAACTCCTGGTATTCTTGAATTGCCTTCTGGATTTCTTGCTCACGGTATGTGCGGAGAGTTTCAGAGAGTGTGGCTCTTTCTTTCTCATAGGCATCGCTCTTGGTCTTGATGTCTGCTTCCTTGCGCTGGATTTCATCGTAGAACTGCTTCTGGAGGTTCTGGATTTCTGTTTGCAGTGCAGTGTACTCTGTCATTCCCTGAACAACAGAAGCAGAATTTACATGTCCGAATTTCTGTGCAAACATGGTCATTGGCAAAGCCAAGAGAACTGCTAAAATAAATTTCTTCATTGTTGTTTATTCTTAATGTTAATACTTTGATTTTTCTTTTTGTAGAGTGTTTGGAAAACACCAAAACAGATTAGTGTGCATAACCCAACTTGAGCAATACTTCTTCACTGATGTCAATCTTTGGAGAAGCGTAGATGATGCTACCGCCAGAAGCGCGGTCAAGTACAAGTTGATAGCCTTTTTGGTCGCAGATGTCCTTCACAGCGTTGTAGATTTCATCTTGGATAGGAGCGAGAAGGCTCTGACGCTTCTTGTAGAGTTCTCCCTCGCCACCGAAGTATTTCTTCTTCAGGTCACTTGCCTCTTTCTCCTTTGCCATGATGGCTTCCTCAGCCTTGGTCTTTTGGGTGTCGGAAAGGAAAACGGATTCTGACTGATATTTCTTATAGAGTGTTTCTGCCTCGCTGAGGAGTGCTTCTACTTCACTTTCCCACTTCTTTGATACCTGATTGAGCTGTTCGTTAGCACGCTCGTAGGCAGGCACGTTCTTGAGAATGTATTCCATATCAACAAGGGCAAATTTCTGTGCGTTGGCGGCTATGGAAGCCACAAGCACCATCATTGTCAAAAGTATCTTTTTCATGATCGTTTTGTTTTGTAGAGATTGTTAGAAATGTTGATTGTATCCTCTCAGTCTTTCTTTATATTGTTTGCTTTCTATATGATTAGAATTCCTGGCCGAGCACGAAGTGGAACTGGCTTCCGCTGTAACTCTTTGAGCCATTGATGTTGTCAAATCCGTATGCCCAGTCAAGACCCATCAAACCAACCATTGGAAGTATGAGACGCACACCGATACCGGCAGAGCGTTTCATATCAAATGGGTTGAATTTGTTGATGCTGGTCCAAGCGTTGCCAGCCTCTGCAAATGCCAAAGCATAGATATTGGTTGAGCCTTGGAGAAGCAATGGGTAGCGGAGTTCGAGTGTCATGCGGTCGTAGGCATAACCATAGTTGTAGCCTTGAGTGAGCGCACCATTGTCATAACCTCTCAAACCGATGGTCTCTGAATAGTAGTTGGATGAGTACCCTGACATACCATCACCACCCATATAGAAGGTCTCGAAGGGAGATTTCTTATATTTGTTGTAACTGCCGAGCAATCCAAAATCGAAGCGTGCCATCAATACAAAACACTTGCTCTTGCTGCTGAGTGGAACAAAGTAGCGAGAGTTGAACTTCCATTTGTGATATTCAATCCAACGATACTTGCGACTGATGTCACTCTGGTAGTTGGCATTGTTGTAGTCGGTGGCCATGTGTTCGTAGTCCACACCATCAAACAGTGAATATGGTGGTGTGAAGGCTACGGAAGCATTGATGGTAGAACCGCTACGTGGGAACATACCGTTGTCAATAGAGTTACGTGACAGGCTCAGCGTGAGGTTGATATTGTTACAGTTACCATTCTGGATGATGAAGTATTCCCAATCCTTCATCATATAACGTGTGTAACCCAGTGATGCGTTGAATACGAATCCGTTGTCTGGCCATGTGACACGTTTACCCAAACCAATGCTAAGACCTAAGAGGTTGATGTATTTGTCTGGGTCATAGTAGTTGGAGTAGTTGTTGTAGTAGCTGCTGTTGTAGTTGCCGTAGCCATACAACATTGAGTAGTAGTTGTTGTAGTAACTGCTGTTGTAGTAACTGTTGCTGATGTCTGTCTGTCGAGAGAAGAAGGCACTGATAGAGAACTGATTAGGACGCTTTCTTCCAAACCAGGGGTCGAGGAAGGAAATGCTGTATGCCTGATAGTATGAGCCATTGGTAGAGGCACTGATCTCAAGTTGTTGTCCATCGCCACGTGGGAGTAAACCTTGTTTCACACCACCCTTTCCAAAGAGGTTGCGCATAGAGAAATTGGCAAACTTAAGACCTACTTTACCGATTACACCTGTCTGACCCCATCCGAGAGAGAACTCTACCTGGTCACTTGGTTTAGGAGATAGGCCAAGGTTGAGGTCCACAGTTCCATTGATAGGATCTTCCACAGGTTTGAAATCCATTTGCTCTGGATCAAAGTGCCCCATCTGGGCTATGCGCATGTAACTATCTTTATAGGCATCCATGGTAAAGAGGTCGCCGGGCTTAAGCATAAGTTCACGGCGGATCACTTCCTCATATACACGAGTGTTACCATAAATCTTTACCTTATTGACAGCAGCCTGGACTCCTTCTAAAATACGTATTTCAAGGTCGATAGAGTCTCCATCCACATCTACTTCTACATCCATTACTTTATTGAACACATAACCTGCGTTGAAATAACTGTTGGCCACAGATTGTTCATCTGTGCGCAGACGCTTCTCAAGGTGGGTCTTGTTATAGACATCACCACGTTTCATCTGCAAGATTCTGTCGAGATTGTCAGTTGAGTAGATACTATTACCTATCCAAGTGATGTTGCGCACATAGTACTTATCACCTTCATCAATATTCAGATACACATCTACCAGATTCTCGCCCACATTCACCACACTGTCCGCATAGATATAAGCATCACGATAACCCAGTTCATTGTATTTTGCAATCACACGCTCCTTGTCTTCTTCAAACTTCTCAGCAATGAATTTCTTAGGCTTGAAGAAACTCTTAAGTCCCTTCTCATTGGTTTTTTTCAACAGACCTCCTGAGAAAAATCCTCCATGAAACTTACGGGTGGCAAGGTTCTTATTTCCTGTGATGTGGATTTTATTCACCTTCACCTTCTCTTTCTTGTCTATGTTCACATCCACAATGAGTTGATCATCAAGTGTGAAGTCGTCATGTTGCACAATGACTACCTCTGCATTCTTGAAGCCCTTTTCATCGAAATATCTCTTGGCAATGATTTTAGCCTTATCAATCATGTCGGGAGTGAGTTGGCTACCTTTCACGATACCCATCTTTGCTTTCAAGTCATCTTGCTCCGATTTCTTCACGCCATTGATGTTGATTTCTGACACACGTGGACGCATCGCTAACGACACCCTCAGATATACCTTACCATCCACAATGCTATCGGCTTTGATCTGCACATCAGAGAAGAGTCCCTGTTTCCAGTATCTTTTGACGGCTGCAGTAATCTCATCTCCTGGCAGAGATACGATTTCTCCCACTGTAAGTCCTGAAAGACCAATCAAAATGTAGTCGTCATGGTTCTTGTCGCCATCAACTGTGATTCCTCCAATCTCATATTTCTGCTCCTGTCCATAAACGATAGTTGGCTCCTGCGCCTGAGCATTGATGGTCTCAAACGCAGAGAGAAGAAAAGCAGATGTAAGTATGATGAATCTTATAATCCTCATGTATATATTATATATAATGTGTATCTTTATTTCTTTTCAGTCACCTGTTCTCCAGTCTTGCCAAAACGGCGCTGACGTCCCTGATAGTCCACGATGGCTTTGCAAAACTGTTCTCCATCGAAATCTGGCCAATAGACATCTGTGAAGTAGAACTCTGAATAGGCACATTGCCACAGCAGATAGTTGCTCAACCTCTCCTCGCCACCTGTGCGGATCATCAGTTCAGGATCGGGCATGAAGTGTGTGGATAGATGTTGGCTAATGACATTCTCGTCAATTGCATTCACGTCGAGTTTGTCATCCTTGACCTCTTGTGCAATATGTTTTACGGCTTCTGTTATTTCCCATTTAGAAGAATAGCTCAATGCCAGCACCATACAGGTGTTTGGGTTCTTGGCTGTTTTCTCTTCCAAGTAATGGCAGGTGTCCTGCACCTCTTGTGGCAATCGCTGAATGTCACCCACCACACGGAAGCGTGCGCCATGCTTCTCAAAGAGTTCTTCCTCCAGATGCTTGAGCAGCAGCATCATTAAGGCAGAGATTTCAGCCTGAGGTCGCTTCCAGTTCTCCGTGGAGAAAGTATATAAAGTGAGATAGTCGATGCCTAAGTTCACAGCCTCCTGCATGATGTCATGCACTCTTTCCGCCCCTTCCTGATGTCCGAAGGTGCGTTCTTTGCCGCGGGCTTGTGCCCAACGCCCGTTGCCGTCCATGATGATAGCCACATGATGTGGCATACGGGTCATATCTATCTGCTCTTTATACATTGTTCTTTTTCGTGTTAGACCTGATCACTGCGCCTCTTTTTCGTCAGTGATGCTTCAGTCATTGTTGCACTTACGGTATTTAGGACAGAGGTCATAGGAGATGTAAACCATCGTCCATGAGTAGCTGTCCTTGTTCTTCATGAAACCACTTTGAATCTTATAGGGGTCTTCTATGCCATCCAGTTTGTCGCTCATGGAAAAGCGCATGGTCCAGTCAATACCCACATTCAATCGTGGCTTCAGTTTATATTTCACTCCAAATCCTACAGGGATATTCATCGTCAGAGCCTTGTTGCAATAGGTGAAACCTAATCCTGCTTGGATATATGGTGCAAGTCGCTTGCTTCCTTTGTAGCCTATACCTGTGCCATAACCACAGAAGTTCAGTTCATATTGGCAAGCCACATCTATCAATGAGTTGTTGAAGTCCCATGTCTGACCCTCCTTGTTGGGAAATTTGTTGCTTCCCTTCGATGCGTCACCCTTTACACTTCCAAATCCCAAATCAAACTTGAGTGCTGTGCGTGGATTGAAGTTATATCTTCCCATCGCTCCTCCAGCCATTGTCACATTCTTGTAGAATCCATTCAGATTGGCATCTCCCATATAGAAGCTCGGTCCAGCCATAGCACCCAGTTCCAGTGCATATTCCAATTCTTGTGCACGGACACCTGTTGCCATGATTAGGAGGACGATTATCGTATAGAGCCTTGCCATACCTTGCCGTTTTCCTGAATAATCCAAAGATTGTTGTTTACACTTACAATGCTTGCAACCCCATTCTCAGCCTTGAATCTCTTTGGCAAAGGGTAATTGTCAGAGAGTGCGTGCCAAGTGATGCCGTTATCGTAGGATCGGTAGAGGCTGGCATATTCACCTTCTTCTGTTCCGATAGCGTAGATTGCTCCAAGAAAGTATGTCATGCTGAAATCCCCAAAGTGAGGCATGCCATAGGAATTGTCTCCTGTCACCTGAATGTAAGCCCAAGGCTGATTGGTGCTTTCATCGCTTGTGGAAGTCTTGCACCAAGTCACGCCATTCTCACTGTTGTTGCCTGTCAAGCCTGCCATCACCGCCACTTGAAGGTTGTTGTTGGAAGCAGAGGCATAAGATACAGCGTTGATGCTCTTCTCGGGCAGCATATCGAGGTCAGCCCTTCCCTGTTCAGTCCAGGTGGTGAGGTCTGAAGTTCCCAGGACGCTTGTTCCGTCATAAGCATAGAGATGATAGGCATCAGAGGCAAGCAGACGTTCCATCTTCTTGTCGGATGCCTTGACCCATGTGTCGTTTGCTTGAGCAGGTGTGGCACTATAGATGATGCCGTCTGTGCTCAATCCATAAAATTTGTGGTTGAAATATACGATAGAACCTTCACTGACAGGAATGCTGACAGGAGTGCTCCATTCTTGAGCGTTGTCAATACTTGTCGAAGTGACAACAGGTTGATTCGCTGTGTTTTTACCAAAAACAAATACCTTTCCATCCACAAAGAAACTTTTGTGTGCTCCTGCAATGGAAAGGTTGGTTGCTTTCTCCTCCCACACCAGTGTATCGGTGGTGGCCTTGTGCTTGAGCATGTCCACTTTGTAGATTCTCTGTGATAGCCCGTCGGTGGAGGTGACCATCAACTCTCTCGTTTCAGTAAAGTCGATGGCTGACACTCCTGAATTGACAGGGTAGTAGAGTTCCTCGTCATTGTTGAGGCGGTAGTACACATTGCCACTGGCAACAATATTGGGCACTACGGCAGACAAATCCACCCAATGGGGCAGAGAGTCGGTCGTATAGATGCGAGCATTCACTTGGTCAATGTTGAAGTGAATTTGAGTGCTATACAGTGTTTTCTGAGTGGTGTTGGTGTAGGGCTCGCCATTTGAATCATACACGATTTCATCTACATCACTGGTGATGCTATTGACGGAAAAGTCGGTAATAACGCACTCAGGTGTTGTCTCGTAATTGTCATCCATGCTGCATGAAACAAGTGCGAACACTGTCATCATCATCATGGCTATGCTTTTTGCGGTTTGCTTGCTATATGAAATCTTCATTGTTCGTAATAAGTCGTACTTATTCTAAAGTTTGGCAAAATTACGAACAATTTTTGCATCTACGAAGGAATACGTTCGATTTTAACGGATTTTATGCTATATTAACGTGAGTTCGGCCAATTTACCATGCTCCTCCTCATTTATTAGGAGGAGTAAATAAAAGTATAGGTGTGAGAGGATGAAATGGCAGAGGAATCCTTCCATTTTTCATCTTGCATGTTTGAAGCATTCTTCATGCCCCAACGCACCATTGTTCAATAGCCAACGCACCATGCTTCAAGTGCCCATGAACAATGGCGCGTTTCTGACCTCGCAAACCTCGGGTTTAATTTGGAGTATAGATGACGACAAATGGGTTGTTCGATCCTTTGGGTTCAGATATTTTTTCTTGGATTCTTCGTTTGCTCTGGGTATTCACTTTCAAAGTCATTGTATTGATGATGAACTATATACAAATCTCAAACAAAGAAGGCATTGACAACAGCATAGAGACGACTGTCATCAAAAGCAACGATGTCACCCCAATTAATTAGATATGGATCTATATTTGAGCTTAAACTCACCATTCTGCTCCTTTTACGGTTTTTGGTGTAAACACACATCGCTTTAGTACATCTGAAATTTAAATGTGATGATAAACAGTTGTCTGTTGCAATGAAACGAAAAATTTCCAGAACGTAATCATAAGAGAAATCTCCTATCTTTGAACCATCCTTCTCTTTGCGAATCTTCCTTTCCTCTCCCCATGCTTCTGCAAGCCTTCGATATGCCTTCGATAAGGCTTCGATAGGATTCTGAGATAATTAACGTGGGTTTAGTATCTCGCAAAGTTCTTTCATTCCTTCACTTGCCCCTTTCATGATGTGCAGGATGCCTAAATTGGGGTTGTATGGCACATTTTGAGGATCAATGAGGTAGATTTTGCAGTGTGAGTTGGTGAAGTTTAAGAGACCTGCTGCTGGGTACACGTTGAGAGAAGTTCCAATCACGACGAGAATATCTGCTTTTTCCACTTCCTTGGCGGCAGGCTCAATCATCGGAACGCTTTCGCCAAACCACACGATGAAAGGTCTCAGCTGACTGCCGTCTTTTGCCTTGTCGCCCATATGGATGATAGGGTTGTCTTCTGGCAATGTGATGATGCAGTTGGGGTCGTTAGGATGGCGAGAAGAAGTGGCTTTCATGAGTTCTCCATGCAGGTGAATAATATGATGCGAGCCAGCACGTTCGTGCAGGTCATCTACGTTCTGCGTAATGACTGTCACATCATAATCTTTTTCCAGGCAAGCCACCAGTTTGTGTCCTTCGTTGGGTGTCACCTTCTTCAGTTCTGTTCGGCGCATATTGTAGAAGTTCTGTACCAGTTCGGGATTTCGGTTGTAACCCTCAATGCTGGCTACCGCCTCCACAGGATATTTCTCCCAAAGTCCGCCACTATCACGAAAGGTGCTGATGCCGCTTTCTGCTGACATGCCTGCGCCTGTCAAAAACACTAATTTTTTCATGCTTATTCGTTGGTCTAAGAATTTTACTTCGTGCGTACTTTCAATGAACGCCTTTTCATCAGTAGGCTACCTTGCACAGGATGCCCAGTTGTTCTACTCTCGCTCCAATGTTGTCCAGCACCTCTGGAGAAACCTTTTGCAAGCCTTGGGCAGGAGTTTCTCGGTCGATGGTGTAGATCATCACCTCCTTGGGCTGAATGGTCTTTACTGTGTCGAGCCAAGGCTGTACAAAATCCTCACTTGTGTTGTCCACGCTCTCCCCTTCATACTCTCCCTTCATAAACATGGTCTGTATGATGCATCTTTTGCCAAACTCCTTCAGTTTTTCAATAATCTTATCCACATTATAAGAGCCATTTGGCCGGTCGATGTGAGAGATGTATGCGTTTGAGATGGTGTCAAGTTTGCAGATGTTGTTGTCCACTTTGCAGAGAGCATCGAATATGCTTGGTTTTGTGATTTGAGTGGCATTGGTCAGCACGCTCACCTTGGCGTTGGGAAAGTACTGATTGCGTAGGGCTATCGTGTCCTCAATAATCTCTGGGAAATGTGGGTGGAGTGTGGGTTCGCCGTTTCCTGCAAAGGTAAATACATCAGGCATAGGTCCTTCTTCCTTCATCTTGATGAGTTGGCGTTCAAGTGCTTGTCGTACTTCCTCTCTTGTGGGCATCTTCTGCTTGGGCACAAAATCATGATTGAAGCCACATTCACAGTAGATGCAGTCGAAAGAACAGCACTTGCCATCAGAGGGTAAGAGATTGATGCCTAATGACACACCCAATCTGCGGCTGTGAATAGGACCAAAGATGGGGGAAGGGTAGATGACGGTCTTCATTGTAAGGATATTTGTTTGTTGGTGGTCGGGAGAGGAGGGTTCGGAATGTTGTCCCTTCGCACGAATGGATTATTCTAATGAATGACTGAAGAAAGCCATGAACAATTTGACGTGCAATCAAACGAGCAGGTTCATTCAATCATTCTGTCAGTCTCTTTTTGTTCTTTTCTGCCTCTCCACTTTTCATACATCCATCCAGTCAAATAGAAGCATGCGATGGAGAAAAGGAAGCCACAGATAGAGTCGATGAGGTAGTGTGCTTGAATATATACTGTAGCACAGCAGAGGAGAAGATACATAGGGAACATGATCCAGAAGAGCCATTTGTTTCTGGTCTTCCATGCCAATAGCATTGTCACTGTGCTCATGCCCACATGACTGCTTGGGAATGCAGCGGTGGGACGTTCGCCAATCTCTTGTGCGCCCTGCACAAGTTGGCTGAAGATGCCCTTAACCTCAGGCGCCATCATCTCGGTGTGAGTCTGAAAATAATAGCCGATAGCAGGGAAAACGCCTGTCTCTCCTGCTTCCACGCCAATAGCCTTGAAGTAGAACTGAGGTCCTGCCACTGGCAGAAACTCATAAATCACATAGTAGATGAAGAAGGATGCCAGAAAAATGAATCCAGCCCTGTCTGCTTGATTATACCTGCGGAGCAGATAGAAGAGTAGCATGGCCGCCATCATATAATAGTAGGCATAATAGCCCATGTTGAAAGCTTCGCTCCAGAAAGTGCTGGGCAAAAGTTGATGGAATAATAAGGCGGGTTGGCAACCAAATAGGGCTTGGTCTATCTCCGCAAATACATGGTCAAGATAGGGGTATTGACTACAGAAGTCGTATGTTTCGGGATACCACCAGATGAGTCCTAAGAGGGCGGGAAACACACGCAAGATAGCGGTGGCTCTACATGGGAACTTCAGATAGAGAAGGAATAAGAATAGCATACCCAACAGCATGTAGAGTCGAGTGAACAGCATGCCGATAGGGTCTGCCAGATTCCTGCCATAGATGAGGATGAGTATGGTGGTGAAGAGCATGTAGATTAGCGTGATGACCTCGGTGCTCCACAGTGTTTTGTTCGAAGTGTCTTGTTTGAAATAGTCCTTTAATGTCATAGTTTTTGTTTTCTTTTTATTAAGAAAGGCTTGCCATCTTAGATGGTTGGCAACAAGATATTCTCATTGCTTTCTATGGTTTTTGATAAGGAAAAACGATTTATATCCAGCCGTTTTCCTTATACCAGTTCATACATTCCTTCACTCCTCTCTCCAGTGGCCAGGAAGGTTCGAAATCAAGATCTTGCCGAAGAGGGCTGATGTCGCATTGCCAGTTGCGTTGGCTCATGATGATGTATTTGTCGCCATTCAGTGTGCTGGCTTGATGGGTCAGTTTAGAGAGACCCTCACTGATGGTGCATATCACTTTTAAGAGCCAAAGAGGTGCAGTGATGTGCAACACGTTTTTTATCCCCAGTTCCTGTTGGATGAGATCACTGAAAGCACGGCTTGAATAGTTGCATCCGTCGCTTACGAAGTAGGTCTTGCCATTTGCCACTTCTGCTTTACCTATGGCAGCATAGATGGCATCTACCAGATCTTTCACATACACAAAGGTGACCACCTGCTTCTTGAAACCCACGGCAAAGTCCACGTGCTTCTTGATGCTCTTAGCCATCATGAAGTAGTCTTTCTCACGTGGGCCATACACCCCTGTGGGGCGAAAGATGGTATAAGAGCAAGAATCTGTTCTGTCCCCTCTCATTTCTTCTTTTTCTTTTTTGCTAAAAAAGGCTTTCAGAAACTGCTCACTCTTTATTTTGCTCATGCCATAAGCCGTGTTGGGTTGAGGCTCGTCGGTCGCAAGCATATCGTTGTAAGTTCCATCGCTGTTCTGCTCTTCTCGGATGGCACCTAACACACTGAGGCTGCTCACATAGATGAACTGTTCGGGCAGCATCTCCAGAGCCTGAAGTGTCTCTATCAGATTCTTTGTGCATTCATAGTTGTGGAGGTCGAAGTCCTCTAGCCTTAGGCATTTGGTAGCTCCTGCCGCATGGATAATGACATCCCATTTTCCTACCTGCTCCTTGTAGGTGGTCAGTTGTTGGTGAAGGCGCTCTTGGCTGGTCATGTCAAGCACAGCAAAATGAAGGCTTTCGTCCTTTAGCCATTTCCTGCTCGAATGTTCCCTCATGCCAGCCCATGTCTCCATGCCTCGCTTCAGTCCTTCCTCGCAGAGGCAACTGCCGATAAATCCGCTTGCTCCTGTGACGAGAATCTTCTTTCCTGCTTGGTCAATCTTCATGTTTTTGATGATTTTAGCCGCAAAGATACTACTTTTTACCCTATTTTCAACAATTTAACAGCATTGTAACATCATTATTCAATAAAAAGGTCTAATTTTACCAAAAAGTAAAAATGTGACCAACATTAATAAGAACAACAAATATAGACAATTTATACAATACTCCTATGGGAAAGAAAAAGTCTGGAAAGGGAGTTGCTTCTCCTAAGGTATCCAAGAAAGCAAAATCCAGTATCAACAAGCGTGAATTGACCGAACAGGTGGTGGCATTTCTCAGCAAACACCCTGGTCAGCCTTTTGTGCTGAAGGCTATCTTCAGTCAATTGGGCTTGTCAGCCCATCCGTTGCGAATGCTGTGTGTGGATATTCTCAACGAACTGCTTGATCAAAATTATATCGTCCACACCAATGATGGAGGAATCGTGTGGAATGGAGCCAGCCAGACGATGGAGGGAACTTTCTCCCGCACCAATGGTGGACGCAACTTTGTAGATACTGATGATGGAGTGGGTATCTCCATCTATGACGAGGACACGCTACATGCCCTTCCTGGTGATAGAGTCAAGGTCTGCATTCTTGCTCAGAAACGAGGTGGAGGCAGGCTAAAGGGTGAGGTTATAGAGATTCTGAAGCGAAGCGAAAAGCCTTATGTGGGTACACTTCAAGTTCAACATAGTGTGGCATTCCTGCTTACGCCCAATGAGCAGTTCCAACGTGACATCATGATTCCAGTGGATAAGTTGAAGGGTGCGGGCAATGGCGATAAGGTAGTGGTGAAGGTGACTGGATGGGGGATGGATCATCGCAACCCCATCGGTGAAGTGCTGGATGTGCTGGGCAAAGATGGTGACAACAATACTGAGATGAATGCCATTCTCGTAGAATATGGGCTACCATATAAGTATCCAGAGAAGGTGGAAGAGGCTGCTAATAGGCTCTCGGCCGACATCACCCCAGAGGAGGCGGCCCAGCGTGAGGATTTCCGTGACACCTTCACGATTACTATAGACCCTCGTGATGCCAAGGACTTCGACGATGCTATCTCCATTAAGAAACTCAAGGAAGGACTTTGGGAAGTGGGTGTGCATATAGCGGATGTGAGCCATTATGTGCTTGAGGGCTCAGTGATTGACAAGGAGGCTCAACAGCGCGCCACATCTATTTACCTTGTGGATAGAACGATACCGATGCTTCCTGAACACCTGTGCAATATGCTCTGCTCGCTTCGTCCGGATGAAGAGAAACTCACATTCTCCGTCATCTTTGAGATGAACGAGGACGCAGAGATTCTCTCTCGCCGCATTCGACACACCATCATCAAGAGTTGTCGTCGCTATACCTATGAGGAGGTGCAGTATCTGCTTGAACAGAATGGAGAGGCGCAAGAGTGTGAACGCATTCGTGAGGGAGAGATTTTGCCTACACAGCCCATTCCTGCTCAAGAAGTCTTGCCTGACACAGAGTTGAACGCTTTCCGTGATCGTCTGGAGGCTATAGACATTCATAAGATTCCAGTTACTCCTGTGCCTGCCGACCATCGCAAGGGCACACATGCCGACCTGATCATTCAACTCAATCGTTTTGCCCATCAGTTGAGAGATGCCCGTTTCAAGAAGGGCTCTATCGACTTCGATCGCGAAGAGCCCCGATTTGAGATTGACGAGAAGGGCAAGCCTATCCGTGTGTATTTCAAGAATGCCAAAGATGCCAACAAGCTTGTGGAGGAATTCATGCTTCTTGCCAATCGCACAGTAGCTGAAAGCATAGGCAAGACGAATCGGGCAGAGAAGGTCAAGACCTTGCCTTATCGTATTCATGACATGCCTGATTCCAACAAACTTGACAATCTCGCTGGCATGGCCTCTCGCTTCGGGTTTCATCTGGTCACTCAAGGTAAAAAGGAAGACGTGGCAATGAGTCTCAATCGGCTTCTGAAGGACGTGCAGGGCAATCGTGTGCAAAACCTCATAGAGATGGCTTCTCTGCGTGCGATGCAGAAGGCTGTTTATTCTACCTATAATATTGGTCACTACGGTCTGGGCTTTGACTACTACACCCACTTCACTTCTCCTATCCGTCGTTATCCCGACCTCATGGTGCATCGACTCATCACCCGCTATGCCGCAGGAGGTGAGAGCGCAAGCCAGAAGAAATACGAGAATCTCTGCGAGCACTCATCTCAGATGGAACAGTTGGCCGCTGCTGCAGAGCGTGCCAGCATCAAATACAAGCAGGTGGAGTTTATGTCGGACAAGTTGGGAGAAGAGTTTGATGCCCATATCAGTGGTGTCAATGAGTTTGGTGTGTATGCCGAGATTGACGAGAACCACTGTGAAGGCTTGATTGCCGTGCGCTATCTGGGCGATGAGGCTTTCGACTTCGACGATCGCAACTTCTGTCTTGTGGGGCGACAGACCCACCATTGTTTCTCCCTTGGTGACCCTATCCGCATCAGGGTAGCTCATGCCAACCTCTTCCGCAAGCAGCTTGACTACGAATTGGTTAGCCACACTTCTTCTTTCTCCACCAACAAGCCTACCTTCTACGAACCTTTTGTTGAGAAGGCTCAGAAGAAGGGCGCAAAGCGCACAGGCAAAGCCCCACGCGTGTCAAAGAGCAATGGAGGCAAACAGAAGACCCGCCATCGCAAATGATGGTCCAAAGGAAAGGTCTTCTCTGCTTTTGGAAACATCTAAGTAGCGTGAGTTAGACGAATGTGCCACACCCTGCCTCAATTATCAGGAGATGTAAATAAAATCAGGTGTGTGTGAGGATGAAATGGCAGGATTCCCCTGCCATTTCACATTTCGCAAACTCGAAGCGTTCTTCATGCTCCAGCGAATAATTTATCTCAATTGTCTCAATCACAATCCTCCAGATGTGCACTTTTGCACAAGAGGAAAAAGTCAAAATCTGAATCGGGTATTTTAGGGACATCTATGTCTGGGGAATTGTGATTGAGACAATTGAGACAATCTTGCCTGTAATGTACCCTTTCCATGCTTCTGCGACCCTTCGATATGCCTTCGATAAGCCTTCGAGATGAGTCTTAGATAATTCCACCTTCTTTTTCTTTTGCGGCATGAAGGGATGTGAGGAGGAAATGGAGGCTGAGAACGGAACAAACAAAAGCATTCCATGCCAACAATGTCCTTTCGTGAATTTTGTGAAGCATGAATTTTGTGATTTTATCTCTATGTCACATCCATGAGTGAGAAATCAGACGCTTGGCGAGGGGCATCATACTCTTTCTTCTACCGAATTGACTTAGTTATTCTTCTTCTGAATTGGTTGAATCGTGCGAAGTAGGAGAGGGCATTAACCTAATAAGACCAAGTGATTGGCTTGGAGAAAAGATTATAGTAGAGAAGGGGACATCCATATTGGAAGTGCCCCCTTCTTGAACTATTTTGCCTGTCAGTTTTTGATCAGAACTTGAAGATGTTGGTCAATGCATCAATATCTGATTCAAAGTCGAAGATTTCCTTTGCATCAGCCTCTGTGATACCACCTCCACTTGTGTTTCCACCAGATTCGATACTTGCAGCGATTACCTCTGTCTTTACCTCCATTATCTCCATGTCAGGAGCTATATATGTTTTTTTCATTTCTGTCTATTATTTAATGTAGTATTGATCGTGTTGTTTTGGGCAGGTTCTCTCCTTGTGCAGAAGAGCCTGCCTCATTCACTTTTTTGCTATTTAATCATCACTTTCTTGCCGTTTATGATGTAGAGTCCACGAGTTGGGTCACTCACCTCACGACCTGAAAGGTCATAGATTTTGCCGTTCTTCAAAGAGTTGGCAATCTCAATGCTGTTCACGCCTGTTGCTTCCTCTGCCACATTACCGATTTCGAAGACAATCTTGGCAGAAGAAATAGTCTCAATCTTGCTCATGTCTATATAGGCTTTGTTTTTCTTTACAGATACAGGTGAAGTCACATTCCATATCTTGTTTTGTGATATCACATACGAGCCAACAGGGGCCGTTGTGTTTGTGAATGTGCCCATAAGACCATTGCTCTCACCTGCTGTCTTAGTTGTTTGATAACCTGCCTTATAGAAATATACGTCTGTTTCATCAACAGCACTTCCCCATTGGTTTTTCTTTGCTTCCAATGTCTTATAGATGTATGGCTTGCCTGCTTCCATCACACCCTTGTGCTTTGCGAGGGAAATTCCACTTGCAGAACCTGCCACAATATCATAGATTTCAGCACCACAGCAAACAGAATTGAAAGGAAGGCAGATTGTGCCAAACTTTTCTGTTTCTGTGAAACTTATTTTGTGGTCTCCATTTGATATGTTGGGAAGGACGTTCGTGAAATATGCTCCACCGATAGCAAAATCACCGCCGAATCCGAAAGCCTTGATGTTTGTTATATCAAGC
Organism: Bacteroidales bacterium; assembly: GCA_012729225.1. GTDB lineage: Bacteria > Bacteroidota > Bacteroidia > Bacteroidales > Bacteroidaceae > Minthosoma. The sequence goes on from JAAYDO010000109.1 coordinate 18,576, forward strand.
ACTTTGCATTCAGAGCCGTCTCCGTACTTGTTGGTATTTGCAAGCCACTGCAAGTCCACATATGTTGCACGTTGCTCATTCCAAAAGTTCATCCACATTTTTCCTTCATGGGCGGGATATTCCTTTTCCACTTCTGCGGAATTCTTATATTTCACATAATCGTCACCTCTGAAAGTGTTTTTGCCATCAGAGATGAATAAAGAACCGCCTGTGTCTGTATCTCCGTTACCCCATCTTATGGCGTTTCTTTTTGTGTAGAATACAAGATAGCGGTATTCTGAAGCGTCAAAGCCTTCATCTATTTTCCATTGTGCACTGGTAGCCCAATAAGGAGCCCAACCACGAGCATCACGAACGAATTGTGTTTCCTCGTCATAACTAACCCCGTCTGCTGTCTCAATCACAGCCTTATCCCATCCAAAATGTACAGGGTCTTCGTCTGGCATGGTTTCTGTTTCTAATGAATAGAACTCCCATGTACTTGGAGTTGAACTGCTGTGGCATGCATGATTGACCCAGTATCCGCTGGTCACAATATACAAATATCCGCCAGTGGCTGGATTGCTATCTGCATTCGGTTTTCCTGCATAATTTCCTTCAGACACACCAAGATTGCGGATTGAATACTTTTTCTCTCCTATTGATGCTATCGTCCAGAGCGCACCATTTTGCTTTTCTCCTTTAGTCCCAGACTTGTCTATGCCAGAGATGTATGTATGCGACCATTCGCTTGCATTTACATAGCCTTTACTGTTAGATTCCTGATCATAGAGGCGCATGTAGTAATTACCATCTTCCTCTTCAAATTTGAAAGTATATGAATAGCCTTCAAGTTCACTTGCTGGTTTGAACGTGAATGCGTTGTCTGGTGCTCCGCATAATACCATGCTATTCTGTACAATCACAAAAGGTTCTGTCGTTGTTTTCGCCTGTTCGAATGTGATGGTTGAACCTAACTTCATCACAGTGCGTGCATTGACACAAGCCACCAAACCAAGTAGCATCAGGCATGTAAGTAAAATTTTTTTCATGTCATGAAAAGATTTAGTTAATAAAATAATTGTATATCAGTGTTGCTTCTGTTATTCTTGTATAGAAATCTCTCTGTATCTGATGGTGCAAAGTTAAGAAAAAGCAGATAAAATATGTTTTAAAAAAGCACTTTTATTTTAGAAATTGTAACATAAATTATATTTTTCATTGTAGATAAGGGCTGTTTTGTTTCATGTTAGGATTTTGAAGAAACATAATGTCTTTTTGAAAGGAGGAGAGGCTGGATGACGCTTTTTTTCGCATGCTTTGAGCATCATCCACATGAGAGGCAATGGAGAATAGTGCAATATGAGCATTCACGGCTATTCACGGACATTCATGTGAAGCGGAGCTGGGAAAGAGGAGGACGTTGCCAACACATGGAGAAGGAGTGTGGCGTGATTTTCTATGTTTTTTGAATCTTCTTAATAGTTAATTTAGTTTAAAATAAGGTACTATGTATTGCAAGGTATTAAAATTATACATAACTTTGCGGCAGAGATAAGAAAGATGCGCTGTTTGGTGTCGTTTTCTCATGCGTTTCCAGTGTCTGTCATGCGGTGTTTTGGTCATCACAATGACGAGGGGAAAGGAGAGGGAAGAGCCATCACGCAGAGTTATGAATCAACTAAATCAAGAAGAAGTTATGAATGTGGACAATGCAAGGTCGCAGATGAGGAAAGGCATGCTGGAGTATTGTATCATGTTGCTGCTCAGCGAGAAGGCCTACTACACTTCCGACATCATCAGGCGACTGAAGGAGGCAAACCTGCTGGTGGTGGAGGGAACGCTCTATCCTCTGCTCACTCGGCTGAAGAATGACGGTTTGCTGGGTTATGAATGGCAGGAGAGCACTCAAGGACCTCCACGTAAGTATTATGTATTGACCGATCAGGGCAGAGAAACACTCCAGCAGTTGGATGGAGCATGGATGGAACTGGAAAATACGGTGCACAATCTGAAAGAGAATAGAACCTTTATTGAAACTAACCAATAAAAACAATCAATTGTATGAAGAAAAATATTACA
>JAAYDO010000034.1 GCA_012729225.1 Bacteroidales bacterium
CATAGTCAACTTACTGGGCGCCATTGCAGCATATTGCCTGTTCCCAAAGAAACCGTGCATCAATGTACAAAGGACATTTGACACACAGATTGCTTTGTTCTGAATTCGTCGAACTCACGTTATTTTAACTACACAAATATTAGACGAATTTTCTTTCACACAATGTCCTTTTTCCGCATTCTGTGAACTGCGAATTCTGCGGAAAAGGCAAACAAGAAGGGATGAGAGCGATAAAAGAAAGACCGCTAAAAGCATTGTAAACTCTTAGCGGTCTTTCTTAGGAGGTATATGAACTCCGTGAGCCCATGTGCTATCCAAAGTTGATGGTCACACCTGCCTCGGGAGCGTTGTTCTTGTTAGTGCCAATGTCTGTGAGCTGACGGAGCATCTCTTTGGTACGCTTGTAGGTAGGGGTGGTCTCCACCATACTAATTACATCCTCATTGTCTAAATCTTCTTCTCTGAAAATATAACTGTAGATGGGGCGGCGAATGGAACTATGGTTCTTGTCTGGACCATAGATGTTCTCACGTCGGTGTGCACGTTCTGCCTCCTCTTCTGCCTTCTCTGCATCACGTTGCTGCTGCTCCTTGTCACGAGAGATGAGACGACTGGCAAGTTCGTCAGAGTCTATATCCTTGATACCAAAGCCTGTGGCAAGGATGGTTATCTTCACTTCGTCGGTGAGAGCAGGATCGACAGAGAGTCCCCACTTGGTTTCCACATCATCACGCTTGATTTTAGCCATAAACTCATGTACCTCGTTCATCTCATCCATCATGAGCCCGTTCTTTTCAGGGTCGTTCTCATCTGGTTCGCAGATATGAATGAGAATCTTTGTTGCATGGAAGATGTCACGGTCATTGAGAAGGGGTGAGTTGAGGGCATCATTGATGGCCTTGGTCACACGACCTTCACCTGCAGCATAGCCTGTGCTCATGATTGCCACGCCTCCTGCCTTGAGGACTGTATTGACATCATTGAAGTCGAGGTTGATGACACCGTGCATGGTGATAATCTCAGCAATGGAGCGAGCGGCATTGCAAAGCGTGTCGTCTGCCTTGGCAAAGGCGGTGAGCACGGAGCAGTCTTGATAAATCTCACGCAGACGCTCATTGTTGATGACCAACAGTGCATCTACATTTTCCTTCATCTCTTCCACTCCATCAAGAGCCTGGTCAATCTTTCTGTTTCCTTCCCAACGGAATGGGATGGTGACAATGCCCACGGTGAGGATGCCCATCTCCTTGGCAGTCTTGGCAATGAGAGGTGCAGCACCAGTGCCTGTACCACCGCCCATACCTGCAGTGATGAATGCCATCTTCGTTCCATCTGAGAGCATGGACTTGATAGACTCGATAGATTCTTCTGTAGCCTTGCGAGCACGATCAGGACGGTTACCTGCTCCCAGACCTTCGCTACCAAGCTGAATCTTGGCAGGCACGGGGGAGTCTTGCAGAGCCTTGTTGTCTGTATTGCACACGACAAATGTCACATCGTGGATACCTTCGTTGTACATGTGGTTTACGGCATTGCTACCTCCACCACCAACACCTACCACCTTGATGATGCTATTGGCGGATTTTTGGAAATTGAATACTCCAAATTCGTCGTTCTCAGCCATATCTATATTCGGTTTTTTCTTAATAATTATTATTGTTCTCCATCACTCACAATGTCAGTGATTGCACGCTTGAACTTGCCCCAAGCACTATAATCTCTCTCGGCAGCAGCTACATGTTCTGTCAGTTCATCAACTACGGCCTTGAGTTTTTCAGCCAAATCAGCACCACCCTTGAGGGCAAGTTTGAACTTGTCTTTGCCTTGGATGGCCTGTACGGCTTTCTCATATTTCTCTCCAATCGTGGCATCGAGGATGGTGAGTGCCATCTGCTTTGACTGCTGACGGGTTTTCTTGTCATGACGATGCTTGCGGAGGTCCTCATCCTGCTGAGTGACTTTGGCTATGGCTTCTCGGATGTCGTCAAGAATAGCCTCGAATGCCTTGCCTGCTATTGCTTCCTCTGCAGCAACCTTGTCGGCGTCCTCTTTTGCCTTTTGACGTTCTGCCTCAGCCTGCTGAATATCAAAGAGATCGGGAGCACGGCCTATCTCGTCACCGCCACAAGGCTCTTTGCCTGCAAGGAGAAGGGAGAGGATGGTGGCTGTTGTGACATCATCGACCTTGAGAGATGAGGCATTGGAGGTCTTGATGACCACCTGATTAACCTTGTTTGCCACACGCACCTTGTCTATCTTGGTGCTCTTGACAAATGCCTTGGTGATATTCTTCATGTTGCTACCACCACCCGTGATGACAAGACCAGCCAAGAGTTTTCCACTATAGTCAGAGTTGATAATCTGATTGTTCACATTAGCAATGATCTCACCCATACGAGCCTCAGCGGCATTTTTGATGACAGAGACATCAATCTTACGACCATCAGAAGTGGTGTAGGTCTGCTGTTCCATCTCTTCTGAAACTTCAAACTCCTGGCATGCATCTCCATATTTGAGTTTCACCTCTTCGGTTTCAGTCTCATCAATAGGAAGTGTGGCGAGGTCTTTATTGATGTTGTTGCATCCAAGCGGAATTGTCACAAGATAGCGCACAATATTGTTTTTGAAGACAACCAACGTTGTGGTGTCTGCGCCTAAATCCACTAAGGCGCATCCCGAACGCTTCTCCGCATCTGTCAGCACATTGTTTGCCAACTGGAGAGGAGAGATGAGTTCTTCGACAATGCCAATGCCCACATTGCCAAACACAGTCTCTATATTGGTGCGGAGATTGGACTTGGCAATAATATTGAGGAATCCTCCTTCGATATTTGTGCCCATCACACCCACAGGGTCAGCAATCACACTGGAATCTACCACATACTCCTGTGGATAGTTTTCAAGCACTTCATATTCGTTGAAAGGAATCTCTATGCTCTCCTGTCGGATGGCATCTATCACATCGTTGGTTATATAACTTTGCGTGAGCAGATTACGAGTGATCATGCTCTTGAAAGAACGAACGGATTGACCTCCTATGCCTACATAAGCACGAGAAATCTTTGTCTTCAGCACGCTTTCCATCTTACTGATGATGCTATTGACGCACTGATAGGTCTTCTCTATATTATAGACCACTCCTCTCTTGATACAGCCCTCCGACTTCTCCTCAGCATAGGCGAGGATGTGCATCGTTCCGTCCTTTTTCTTACCAGCGATACCTGCAATCTTGGATGAACCAAGTTCTATCGCTACAATGAAATCTTTATCAGAATTAGTCATATAATCATGTAAATTCTTTAGGGTTATCTTATATTATTTTTTTCTTGTCAAAATGAGTGAATCTAAGCCCTCACGGAATACTCTTCCTTTCCTTCATTTGGGACGACCCAGACCTGCCTGCCGTGAAAAGCATGTTTTGTCCTGTATGAAGACTGAGGTTTAGTCGTAGGTGAAGACTTGCCTCGTTCGAATAGGACGACAATCCTTAGCCGTCTATGAAGGCTCATCTCTTTGTGCAAATAATCTGTCCCTCGTATTCGAGACTGATTCTCGCGTATTTATTCCATCCCACCTTATCCACTGCCTTGTCGTAGAAGCGACGCAGATTGCGAAGTTTCTTCTGATAGTCATCCAGCACGCCCAAATATATCACTTGGTCGCCCACCCGAGGTATGAGTTCTACCACACGTTGCCCTTTCTTGTTCTTAGACACGTAGATCTGCTCTATCTGGTTATCCCAGAACTCTTCTGTCTGGAGGAACTGACCAAATTCCGCCAATTCTTTGCTGGCATATTCATTGTCTATATTGCCTGAGGCCACCACAAGATCAGTCGCACTATTGCGGTTGGGAATGATATGGCCCTGCGCATCCACAAAAAAGCCATCCCTGCCCTCTGGAATCACAAAGATGACAGGAATGCGTTGCTCAACCTTGATACGGAAGCGTCCGCCCACCGACTTGTAACATTCCACATTGGCTATAAACTCATTCTTTCTCAACACGTCTTCTATATGTTCTGCGTCCACATCCTTCATCAGCATGCCCTTGGGATAGACATTGGCATTCTTCAGAATGTCTTCCACTTCTTTCTCATTCACAAAGTCTGACTCGGAATTCTTCTCTACCATCAACTCTATGGATGTGCATCTTTCCTCTTCATCAGGTCCTGACAAGAAAAGCATGGCATAAACCACATAGCTCAACAGACCTAACACCAAAAATGTTACGAGGGTGAACTTTACAATTTTACCAACTTTCATATCTTCTCTTGTTTGCGAGTTTATTATTTCATTCAGCCGAGAAGGTGTCTTGATAACTCAAGATTCTTCTCTGTTTACGTTGAGAGAACAGCTGCGATCTGAGGCACGAAGTTCTCTATGTCACCTGCTCCCAACGACATCAACACGTCAAAGTCTTTCTTTTTGACCACATCAAGTATATCCTCTTTGTGGATAAGGTGCTTCTCTATACCTGGGCGCAAGTTGTCATAGATGAGTTTGCTGGTCACTCCCTCTATTGGCAATTCACGAGCAGGGTAGATGTCACAAAGATAGACAACATCAAGCAGTGAAAGGGCTGAGGCAAATTCCTTGTAGAAGTCACGTGTGCGAGTGTAGAGATGTGGCTGAAATATAGCCGCAATCTTCTTGTCTTGATACAATTCACGAACAGACTTCACGCTCTGTTCCACTTCGTTGGGATGATGAGCATAATCACTGAGGAACACCATCTCTTCATTCTTCACCTTGAAGTCAAAACGGCGGTCCACACCTCTGAAACTCTTCATGCCGCTGCGCAGTTCATCTTCACTCACGCCATTGAGAATGGCCAAAGCCATTGCAGCAATGCCGTTTTCTATATTGATGCTGACAGGCACACCCAACTGAATGTCTCTTACAACACCAAGAGGATGCACAAAGTCGAACACAATCTCACCGCCACCTATGCGGATGTTCTCTGCATGAAAATCCCCTTCCTCACGAGCATACTCATAGACTCTTACTCCTTCCTGCACATCTGTTTCCATCTCCAAACCCTTATGGATGATGAGCACGCCACCTGGCTGGACGAGTGTGGTATAGTGACGGAAACTTTCAAGATAGGCCTCTTTAGTGCCGTAGATGTCAAGATGGTCTGGGTCTGTAGCAGTAATGACTGTCATGTAGGGGCGCAACCAATGGAAAGAACGGTCGAATTCATCTGCCTCAATCACCACATAATCACTATCCGAAAGGATGTAATTCGTTCCATAGTTCTTCGAGATGCCTCCTAGAAAGGCATTACAATCCACCTTGCTCTGATGAAGCAGGTGGGCCGCCATAGTGGAGGTAGTGGTCTTGCCATGCGTACCTGCCACGCAGAGTCCCTTATGAGACTGGGTGAGGAAGCCGAGCACCTGTGCACGCTTCTGAATCTCAAACCCGTTTTCACGGAAGAATCTCATTTCCTGATGGTTCTCAGGAATGGCTGGAGTGTAAACCACCAGTGTACTGTCTTTCTGCTTGAAGCAGTCGTCAATGGTCTCTACATTCTCCTCATAGTGAATCTTAGCACCCTCTTCAATCAACTTTTCAGTCAGTTCGCTCGGTGTCTTGTCATATCCACCCACATTGTAACCTTTGGTAAGGAAGTATCTGACGAGAGCACTCATACCAATGCCACCCGCACCTACAAAGTACACCGACTTCATCTCTTTCATCTCTTCATCTGGTTTTTCTTGTTCCTATATTCGTTAGCCAACTTCACCACTTCCTCTGCAATCATATTGGCAGAGTTGTCGAAAGCCAGTTTTTTCACATTTACACTTAAGGATGCCAATCTGGCATCGTCCTTCACATTCTCAAGGGCAATACCAATCAACTGATCCTTAGCGTCCTTATCTGCCACAAAGATGGCAGCATCTTTGGTGGAGAGTGCCAAGGCATTCTTTGTCTGATGATCCTCTGCCACATTGGGAGAAGGAACAAGAATGCACGGCTTGCCCAACAAACACAATTCCGAAATGGAACTTGCACCCGCACGACTCACCACAATATCAGCAGCAGCATAAGCATTGTCCATGCTACTGATAAAATCCATCACCTTCATGTTTGTCACAGGTTCGACCTTTGCCAAATCGTCTGCAATCTGAAGACTATAGTATTTACCAGTCTGCCAAATCACCTGCACATCACTCTGACGAATATCATTCAGATGGGCCAACACACTCTCATTCATGGTGCGAGCACCCAAACTTCCGCCAATGATGAGAATCGTCTTCTTGTCTGGTTCTAAACCAAAACTCTTGCGAGCCTCCTCTGGACTGATTTTATTCTCCAACAGATTCTGGCGAACAGGATTTCCTGTCATGATGATTTTCTCCGCAGGGAAGAAACGCTCCATGCCTGAGTAAGCCACACACACCTTGCTGGCCTTCTTTGCCAGAGATTTGTTGGTGACACCCGCATAAGAGTTCTGTTCCTGAACCAAGCAAGGAATACCCATAGAATAGGCGGCATTGAGTGTGGGAGCAGAAGCATAGCCACCCACGCCCACCACCACTTGAGGCTTGAACTCACGAATAATGTTCTTCACCATTCTCTTGCTCTTCAAAAAGTCCATCATCACACCTACATTCTTAGGACTCCACAAGGGGCGAACAAGTCCTCTAACAGGAAGACCTTCTATCTTGTAACCAGCAGCAGGCACACGCTGCATCTCCATACGTCCAAGAGCACCGATGAAGAGGATTTCCGCTTCAGGGTGTTGCTTCTTAATGGCATTGGCTATAGAGACTGCGGGGAAGATGTGTCCTCCCGTTCCACCACCACTGACAATCACTTTTAATGGTTTATTTTCTTCCATTTTCTTCAACACACTTACAAGATACTTATTTTAATGGGCAAATATACAAAAAAATGTTGGGTTTCCAACTACAAAAGTCATTAAATCAATCCATGAACACACTTAAAAAGAAAGAGGTACATCCTTTTGTATTTTAGGACATTGCAACCTTACGTCCTTGCAAGTCTTGCCAACATCTTTTTACGACATAGCCCCATCAGTATAATACTCACTGGTTTCGCCATTGGGAACAGCTGCCACAAGAGGAGCTTTCTGTTCCTTTTTCTCCGCATAACGGCTCACACTGAGAATCACTCCAATGTAGAAACTGGTAATCAGAATAGATGTTCCACCCTTACTGATGAGTGGTAAAGTCTGCCCCGTGACAGGCACTAATCCTACAGCCACACTCATATTGACAAAGGCTTGTAGCACCATCATCAATCCAAATCCCAACACCAGATAGGCAGGAAAGAAACTTGTGGACTTCTGTGCTATTCGTCCAACTCTGATCAGCAGGACTAAATATAGGAATGCCACAATCAATGCGCCACCAATACCCATTTCTTCCACTATAATTGCGTAGATGAAGTCTGACTCGGCATGCTGAAGGAAGTCTCGCTGAATAGAGTTACCTGGACCAAGACCAATCACATCAGAATTGGCTATGGCAATAGAAGCGTAGGTTGCCTGAGAGTTTTCATCGTCAAGCAAGATTTGCAAATCTGTCTTATTACTATTTGCCTTCTTTGCTTCACTATCTATACCCAATTTACGCTCAATACGATGCTTACCTGTCGCCACACGTTTAAGACCGATTTCCTTCCATGTGCTTTCAGGCACAACCATTGTAATTAGTATAAAGAAGGCTCCTGCCGCACAAACAACCAGCAGTCCTTTGAACATCAAATCATTAGGAACTTGACCTATAAACATCATCACGACAACCACCGTGAACAGCATCATGGCTGTAGAAACATTGTCCAGAAAAATCAAGGAACAAGTGATCATTACAGCCGAACTCACAATAGCAAATGCCAGATAGCGTTTGCCCTTGATGGCTCCTACGACTTTTCTGCGCTTACCTCTCACGATTTCCTCCTTCTCTGATTGTGTCTTGGCCAACACCACAGCGACAGTCATCAAAAGAGCCGCCTTGGCAATCTCTGAAGGCTGGAAACTCACAGAGCCTATAGACAACCAGCGGTTCGTTCCGTTAATTTCTCCACCACCCATCAATGCCAATACAAGAAGAACCAAGGCAATGGGAAAAAGGATGAAAGGGAACAGCATGAACCACTTACATGGAATGCGGTGAACAAGTAAAATGACCACCAATCCCAAAAGCAAAAAACCTGCTTGACTGACCATTGGTGCCCAATGATGACCACCCTCAAAGGTCAATCGGCTGGAAGCACTATACACTTCCACCAAGGAAACCATGCAAAGGAAGAAGTAAATCATCCATACTCCTTTGTCGCCCTTGAATAAATTTCCACAGAAAAAATCTTTCACTAATTTACCCATGTTTGTACCCTCTCTTTATAATTATTAAATAGAGATTTTACTTCATCTGCACATTCATCAACTATAGAAAAACCTTTTATCTCCTAAAGGTCATCCTCTAACATTATCAAACCAAAAAGACCGTCACAAGTTCTTCACGCACTCCTTGAACTGATCACCACGATCTTCCATATTCTTGAACAAATCGAAACTTGCGCAACAAGGACTCAACAACACCGTGCTACCCGGTTTTGCCATCTTATAGCATTCGTCCACACAATCCTTCATACTCTTCACATCTGCAATAGGAATGCCAAAGTTGTCGAAAGCCGCATGCAGTTTAGAGTTATCAACACCAAGGAACACCAAGCCTATACATTTCTCCCTCACCAAATCAAAAATCTCGCTATAGTCATTACCCTTGTCTTTTCCTCCCAAGATAAGTACTACAGGAGTGCGCATGCTATCCAAAGCATACCAGCACGCATTCACATTTGTAGCCTTTGAATCATTTACAAACTCCACACCACGAACCCTACCTGCCTTCTCAAGACGATGTTCCACACCCTCGAAAGTCTTCAAGCCCTCACGAATCAGCTCCTTGCTCACACCTGCTAAATCAGCCGTAATACCAGCCGCCAACGAGTTATAGAGATTGTGTTTCCCTCTCAAAGCCAACTCCTCCTGTTCCATATTGAAGGGGACTGGACCCTCAATCACATATTCATCTTCATTGGTGTAGCCAATCGAACTATCACTCTTGAACTCGCTGAAAGGACAAAGTTTTGCCTTAATATTATATTTCTTCAGTTCTTCTGTCACGATAGGATCATCATTCCAGAACACAAAAGCATCATCGGGAGTCTGGTTCTGAATGATACGCATCTTTGAGTCCACATAGTTCTGCATTTTGAAGTCATAGCGATCAAGATGGTCTGGAGTAATATTCATCAACACAGCAATATCTGCTTTGAAGTCGTACATGTTGTCCAACTGGAAACTACTCAACTCTATCACATAATAGTCGTGATTTTCTTCTGCCACCTGCAAAGCCAGACTTCTACCAATATTTCCTGCCAAACCCACGTTATAGCCAGCATGTTTCAATATATGATAGATGAGCGAAGTCGTTGTGGTCTTACCATTACTACCTGTGATACAAATCATCTTAGCATGCGTGTATCGTCCTGCGAACTCTATTTCAGAGATGATCGGAATCTTCTTCTCCTGAATATTCTTGATGATAGGCACATTGTCAGGAATGCCAGGACTCTTAATGATTTCATCTGCGTTGAGAATCAAGTCCTCTGTATGCAGACCTTCCTCCCATGCAATCTGATGGTCGTCGAGAAGTTTCTTGTATCTATCCTTAATCTTGGACATGTCACTTACAAACACATCAAACCCCTCTTTCCTTGCCAACACCGCAGCTCCAGCACCGCTTTCACCTGCACCTAAAACAACGATTCTTTTCATCTTCATATTTGTTTTTATCAATTTTAAACCTATTTTTTATCTTTAACAGAAGTATCAAACAACACTTTCAGATGCCCCTCTTCAAATATCATCTTATCTTTAAAGTAATGATAGTGATAGCAGCCAACAATATTGTGACAATCCAGAAACGAATTGTAATCATAGATTCAAACAATAACCCTTGAGGTCGTTTGATAAGATACTTCACGCCATCTTCCATCTTGTGGCGATAGTGATCATGGAATGGTGCGCGTTTGAACACTCTCCACTTCTCCCCTCTCGCATTTCCTTTCTTGGCATAAGCCACCTGAAGCATCACTGAGACACTCTCCATCAAAAAGATACCGCAGAGAATGGGAAGAAGCAACTCCTTATGGATAATGACGGCAGTCACCGCAATCACACCACCAATAGCCAAACTACCCGTATCGCCCATAAAAACCTTGGCAGGATAAGCATTATACCAAAGGAAGCCTACCAGTGCGCCCACAAAGGCACAGAGAAACACTACAATCTCTTCCGAACCTGGTATATACATCACATTCAAGTAGTCAGCAAATCTGATATGACCACTCACATAAGCCAAAATGCCTAAAGTGACACCTATAATAGCAGAGTTTCCTGCACACATACCATCCATGCCATCATTAAGATTCGCTCCGTTGCTCACAGCAGCAATTACAAAAGTAGTGACCAATACGAAGAGAATCCACCCACAGGCACGTTTGGTCTTGCCGTCTTTAATGAATCCAAAAACTTCATAGTAGTCAATATTATTGCTTTTCACGAAAGGAACGGTGGTCACGGTGCTCTTTCGAGCCTCACTCTTATGATAAACTTCAACTCGCTCTCCTATCTCACGTTCCACATTCTCACGCACCACCGCATCAGGACTAATCCACAAGGTCAAACCAACAAAGACACCAAACACCAACTGAGCCAGCATCTTCCATCTTGGAGGCAAACCGTCTTTGTTGCCGTCAAGTTTAATTTTGTCGTCGATAAAACCAATAACACCAAAGAAAGCAATAGTGACAATGAGCAGTGACATATACACGTTGTCCAACTTGCCCAAAAGTAAAGAAGGAATGAGCACCGCCGCCAAAATAACAACTCCTCCCATAGAAGGAACTCCTTTCTTCTGCACACCATAGGGATCGGTTGCAGCATCACGAGCAGACTCTATGTGCTTCTTCTTGCGCATGTACTTGATAAAGTATTCACCTGCCACCATTGACACAATCAAAGAGACGATCAATGAGGTCAAAGCTCTAAATGAAATGTAGCCAAAAACTCCAGCTCCAGGAATGCCCAACTCGTTTAGATATTTAAATAACTCGTATAACATTTTCTTTCCTTTTTATCATACTAAAAATGGATGTTTAGAAACAGGCTCTCACCTCTTCCTTATCATCAAAGTGATGCTTCACACCTTTCACTTCCTGATAATCCTCATGTCCCTTCCCTGCAACAAGAATCACGTCCCCGCTCTTGGCCATCATACAAGCAGTCTTAATGGCCTGACGGCGATCCACAATTGCAATGACTTTCTTCATCTGTTCCTCATCAAGACCCGCCAGCATATCATTGACAATATCTTGCGGTTCTTCAAAACGAGGATTGTCACTTGTAATGATCACGTGGTCGCTCTGAGCTACAGCCTCACGAGCCATGAGAGGGCGCTTGCCTTTATCTCTATTGCCACCAGCACCACACACCGTGATGACTTTACCCTTTCCCTCCAAAACGCCATGAATGGCTTTCAGTACATTTTCCAAAGCATCCGGAGTATGAGCATAATCAACAATGGCTGTATAGCCCGAAGGAGACCGAAGAGCCTCAAAACGTCCATTTACAGGTTTCATCGCACTCAATGCAACAAGTACTTCATGTGTGTCTTTGCCCAACATAACGGCAGCACCATACACCGCCAAAAGATTACTCACATTAAACTTGCCAATAAACTGCACACCAACCTCTTGTCCATTGATATTGAGATACATGCCCTCAAAATGACACTCGATGATTTTAGCCTTAAAATCTACAGGGCTCTGTACTGAATAGGTCTTTACAGAGGCTTTGGTATTTTGCACCATCACCATGCCATTCTTATCGTCTGCATTTACAATGGCAAAAGCATCAGAGGGAAGATTGTCAAAGAAAAGTTTCTTTGCCTTGATGTAGTTTTCGAAAGTTTTATGATAGTCTAAGTGATCACGAGTAATATTGGTAAACAGACCACCCACAAACCTCAAGCCACCAATACGGTTCTGAACGATACTATGGCTACTCACCTCCATAAATGCATATTCGCATCCAGCCTCAACCATACGAGCCAGGAGAGCATTGAGTGTGATTGGATCAGGAGTCGTGTGTTCAGTAGGCACAGCTTCGCCATCTATATAGTTGCAAACCGTGGAAAGCAGGCCGACCTTATGCCCCATAAAACGAAACATCTCATACAGCACTGTAGCAATAGTCGTCTTTCCATTTGTACCTGTCACACCCACCAACTTCATCTTACTTGTCGGATTGCCGTAGAAGGTCGTAGCCACCTGTCCCACCTCTCGCTCGGTATTTTCCACACGAATATAGGTGACTTTTTCTTTAACTTCCTCTGGAATTGTTTCGCACAAGATTGCCGTTGCACCCAGTTCAAGAGCCTTATCAATATAGTTGTGGCCATCCGCAACCGTTCCTCTCACAGCAATAAACAGATTCCCATCAGTAATCTGGCGAGAGTCTATCTGAACACCACTGATGTTGCGCTCCATATCACCCTTACTTTCAAGAACATTTAGTTTGCTTACAAGACTATTCAGTTTCATATATTCTCCATTTTTTTATTCCTTTTAATTTAGTGTGATGGAAATGGTCTGTCCCTTCACCACCTTAATCCCACTTGAGATGCTCTGAGCTGTCACCTTCCCTCTACCCTTCAACCTCACTCTCATACCTCGATTGCTTAATGCAGAAACAGCATCTCTCGCCCCCATTCCTATCACATTCGGCACTACATTTTCACTCATCTTCACGGGTTGAAATTCCACATGTCTATCCGTCCTAAAAGCCATTCCCCACTGATAGCCCTTTCCGCCTTCGGACTTCAATCCCAAATTTTCGAGCACATATTGCGCTGCAATAACATTACCATTCTTCACATCTGGAACATGCACCGCCATAGAATCCTTTGCCAAATTGATATCAGCCGTCACATTCTTAGAGTAGATGCGCTGAGCAATCTTTGAGAACACAGGACCTGCTTGACCTCCACCACTTGCCACATAGAAATGGTGGCGAATAGCAACAATACAAGTGTATTTAGGATCTTCCGAAGGATAATATCCGCAAAAGCTTACAAGATGTTCGCTCTGTCCATTCTTATAACCTCCACCTGATGCCACCTGAGCAGTACCAGTCTTACCACTTACATGGAAATAAGGGTTGCCAGCGCGCTTACCAAGTCCCTCCTTGTCATTCACCACTCGATAGAGGATATTGCGAATGTCATCCAAAGCCTGCTGACGACATATACGAGGCTTGATCACCTCCACTGGGAACTCTTCAACCATCTCTCCATTTCTTGAAATTCCTTTCACAAAACGGGGACGAACCATCTTGCCATTATTTGCAATAGCGTTATAGAAATTCACCGTACTGATAGGAGGAATCTGCGACTCATATCCAATAGACATCCAAGCCAAGGCTGTAGCCGACCAGTTGTCAGAATTCTTAAAGCCACCCCTCTTATCTCTACGAGGCATACGAATCTGGGGATTGGCTGCTCCAGCAAAAGGCAATCCCAAAGGAGTGCCAATACCCACACGACGCAAACCCTCCACAAACTTCTCTGGTTGATCATGATAGTATCTGTCAATCAGTCGGCTCACGCCTACGTTGCTGGAAAACATCAACACATGAGGCACATCTATCGTATGATAACCACCCTTATGCCAGTTATGGTCCTTCATTTGCGCTCCATACATGTTAAAGATACCATTTCCTGTTTCAATATAATCCGTAGGCTTAATGTATCCATCATCCATACCTACGAGGATAGAAGCAGTCTTAAATGTAGAACCTGGTTCCATCAAAGCGGACAAGGCATAGTTTCGAGCCTCATAATACTCACCATCATCATAGCGCATCAAATTCACGATAGCCTTCACGTCACCAGTCTTCACCTCCATCAGTATCACCACACCCATTGAAGCTTCAAGTTCCTTCAACTTCTCACGAAGTGCACTCTCGCAAATATCCTGCATGCT
Organism: Bacteroidales bacterium; assembly: GCA_012729225.1. GTDB lineage: Bacteria > Bacteroidota > Bacteroidia > Bacteroidales > Bacteroidaceae > Minthosoma. Next base: position 14,078 of record JAAYDO010000034.1, read on the forward strand.
CACATCAATCGTGCTCACAAGGTCATAACCATCCACTGGTTCCTTATCCACAATTGACAAGTATTTCTGTAACACTTTCTTGTTGTGTTTCTTACCAGGCTCACCTCGCAAGAGAGAGTCATAAGCCAATTCCAATCCCGAACGAGCTGAATCCTTTGCGCCATACATCTCACCCAAGGTTCGCCTCGCTAAAGACCCAAAAGGTTTATTGCGATTGTTGCGAGGCTCTACGGTCAAACCACTCCGATAACGGTTTTTTAGATTAAACACTGGCAGTTTCATCAGTTCATTATACTGGATGAAGTTCAGCACAGGACCTTTTGAAACATCCCAATATCTCTTACGTTCCCTCAGCCCCTTCATCAAATGCTCCCGATGCTCCTCGAAAGTATGATTAGGACAAATCTCTGCCAAGCCACGACAGATACTATCCATATTGGTTCTCCACATGGAATCCTTTTCCGCCAACTGTTCGGGATTAAACCTCTTTATCTTATCACCATTAGGAGCAACAGAGTCCTTCAACCTTTCCACGCCTGACAAAAAATCTATATATACCTTATAGTCAGGAAGGCTGCTCGCCATCAACTGACCATCTGCACTGAGGATATTGCCTCGTGCAGCAGGCAATGGCATCGTGTCACTCACACTTACCGCACCAACCTTCAGCCAATCATTCTTCTTCACTGTCGCCGTATAAGAAGCACGAGCGATGATAGCTATTACGATGAGTACAGCCACCACCACTATCACTGTGATACGAGTATTTATATATTTCTTATCGAACTTCATCAGGAATGCTCCTTTGCTTTTCGGGTCTCTCTGCCACAGGGGCTTGAGACACTGTATCCATATTTTCGCTCTCTTCTGCAGCAGAATCAGCAGGAGTTGAAGAAACCAACACTTCTTCCACCTTCTCTTCTTCCCTCGTGCGCCTTCCCTCGCCTGCTTCCAGCAGATAAGGTGGTGTGATGGAATTGCGCAACAAACTGTCGGAGGTGAACCTCAGTGCCTTCTCTACATTCGACTGTCTGGTCAAGTTCATGAGTTCACTTGATTGAGTCAGCACATTATACTTCATCTCCTGCAAGTGTTCGCGCAAGCTGTCTATGAGAATGGCGTCCTGCTGACTATCATAGCGGTTTCCTGTGTAGATAATCGTCAAGACCACGCAGAAAATCACAAAAGCAATCTGCTTCATCATGAATTTACTCATCAGGAAATCACCTCCCAGAATAGACTTCACCGAAATTTCACCAATATCATCTTCATCCTCATTGGTGAACTTCCGCATAGCATCCATCGCTTCACGCTCCTCCGTTCTCAGTTCTTCGTCAGCCCCTACATCATCTGGAAGAGTCATCTGAGGCTCTTTCAAATGCTCTTTTCCTATTTTCTTCTCATACATAAGGCTCTGGGGCTTGTTTTTCTAATTATCAATTAATTTTTCTTTAAATAAATAATGTATAATAACTCACTTTATCGCTTTTCTTAGCGTGGATTTTATCAATTATATTTTTTCTGCAATTCTCAATTTAGCACTTCGGCTTCGTGGATTGGACAGCATCTCTCCCTCTGTGGGCACAATCACCTGTCTGTTCACAAGGCGGAAAGGAGTATTCACTTTTCCAAAGAAGTCTTTATCTTCCTTGCCTTCCACATTTCCTGTTTTCATCAAGTTTTTCACTATTCTATCCTCCAGCGAGTGATAAGTGATGACCACCAATCTTCCTCCTGGTTTCAGCATCTCAGTAGCCCCCTTCAGCATCTCCCTCAAAGCATCCATCTCATGATTGACCTCTATGCGCAAGGCTTGAAAAACTTTTGCCATTTCTTTCTTTTCACGCTCGCCACGAAAGAAAGGCTTCATCACTTCCAAAAAACCACCTATCGTCTGAATCTTCTTCGCTTGCCTTGCTTTCACCACAGCTGCCGCCAACTTGCGACTCTGCTTCAATTCTCCATACAGATAGAACATATCTGCCAACTGCTTTTCGTCGTAGGTATTTACCACATCTGCAGCAGTCTTATCGGCTCGCTGATTCATTCTCATGTCAAGATTTCCCTCAAAACGGAAAGAGAACCCACGCTCACTGTCATCAAAATGATGAGAACTAACTCCCAAGTCAGCCAATAGCCCATCTATTCCCTCCACTCCATAGTATTTCATGAAGTTTTTCAAGAAACGGAAATTGCTTCTAACAAACGTGAATTTCTTCTCATCAAAGCCGTCTGCATTCTTCTCCGCATCTGCGTCCTGGTCAAAACTATACAAATGACCTTCTGCATCCAGTCTTGAAAGAATCTCACGGCTATGTCCACCCCCTCCAAATGTCACATCCACAAAACTACCGCCTTTCCCTATATTTAGTCCGTCAACACTTTCTTTCAACAATACCGGCACGTGATATACACTCTCTTGTTCTGCCATCGCCTCATCTCCTATCTTTTCGTTTGTTTATAATGACATTTGACCAAAAGTCGCCTCCAACTCCTCACCCAAATCACCACTATTCGCCACCAAGTCGTCCAAGACCTGCTTGCTCCAGATTTCAATTCTATCCATCATGGCCAGAAATCTCACTTCTCCCTCAATACCAGCATACTGCAACATCCTCTTTGAAATCAGCAAGCGGCCATTGCTATCCAGTTCAACCTGATCCGTTCCTGTCTGGAACATGCGCAGATGATTCACCTGTTTGGGATTAAACGGATTCACACGACTACGCAACTCATCCACTTGCGCATTCCACACCGATTGAGGGTAGAGAACCAAGCACTTCTGGAACACGTCACTGCGCAAAACCAGGCTCTTCTCCCCTTCCGACTCAAGCATTTTCCTAAATGAGGCAGGAAGAAAAACCCTTCCTTTCGCATCAGCTTTTGCTCCATAATCACCTATAAATCGGATGGCCATGTTTTTTGTTTTTTTATTTCTATTTCTCAGCCTCTTAAAGAGGAGTTTTATAAATTATTTGCAAATATACACAAATTCCCCACAATTCCCCACTTTTTATTATTTTTTTTTCAAAAAAGTTATCAACACCTTTGTTTATAACCATATAACTACCTGATTTTCAATAATATCAGCACCAAATAAAAATAACAAGGATTTGTCAATTGCTAAGCCCAATTTTACAATTGTATATTTTTCTGCCCAACATGAGCATGGCAAATCCAGAATGGCAAAAGCCCACTCAAGTCATATCTATCATAAAAGGTGTATTGCATATCAGATAAAAAATACTGATTCATTTCATTATCCTTGCAAAGTCCAAATCTTCATCGAGTTTGAGAGGAAAAGGAGTTGAAGGTGCAAGAAACACGACAAAAAAACCTTTACGAATAAATTTCCCACCCCCATTATTCCACAAGCCTTCGATATGCTTTCGATATACCTTCGATAGGAGTATTAGATAATTCCATCATCTTTTCTTTCCTTATCTCAATTGTCTCAATCACAATCACCCAGATGCACACTATGGCACAAGAGGTCAAAAAAAAGACCAGAAAAGAGGCACTCTGAGCGACACTCATCGAAATCCGCTGTTCTTCTTCTGATTTTGTCGAACTAACGCTGAAAATTAAACATGCAGAGAAATGCCTCCGCAAACTTTTTCGAGTAAAAATTTCATCATGTGAGAAAAAAGTATTTACTTTGCAAAAATATCATTTACCTATCATCAACTTTAAAAAACGCAAACTTATGAAAAAGAACATCTTGAGTCTTGCCGTCCTTATCGCAGCACTCGCATTCGCAATGCCTTCTCAGGCACAGGTCAAGTTGGGTATCAAAGGCGGTTTGAACGTGAACCACTTCAGCACAAAAAACTTGCCAGGCAATATCGACAGTGACAACCGCGCAGGTTTCTTTGCAGGTGTAACAGCGGATGTAACTGTCCCAATCGTTGGCATTGGCGCAGACATCTCACTTCTCTACGACAATCGCGTGGCTCAGTTCACTGATGGGTTAGGCACTGAAACATCAAAGACTCTTCATTATGTCTCTTTGCCTATCAACGCAAAATACACCGTTGGTTTAAGCAGCCTCGCCAGCGTATACCTCGCCACAGGTCCTCAGTTCTCATGGAACGTAGGTGATCGCCATTGGAGTTTCACCACCATCAATCAAGGCTGGGAAATCAAGAGTTCAGAATTCAGTTGGAACTTTGGTCTTGGCGCCACAGTGCTCAGTCATGTGCGTGTTGGATACAACTACAATCTCGGTATTGGCAAGACTGCAGAACTCAATTTCATTGATGACGCAGGCAAACTTGTCTCTGGCAAGATGAAAAACAACATGCATCAGATTTCCCTCACTTACCTCTTCTAATCAGGAGATCAGCAGTTGATGTTTGCAGACATCATACTCCCTATACCATTCGACAGCTTCACATACCTCGTTCCTTCCGAGATGGAGGGACAGGTGATGAGAGGCTGTCGAGTTGTTGTGCCTTTTGGCAAAAAGAAGATATACACAGGTGTGGTTCTTCAGACACACAACAACGAGCCTATGGGAGTAGAAATGAAAAGTATTCTGGAACTGCTGGATGAGTGTCCCATCGTAAACGAACATCAAATCACCTTTTGGCAGTGGATTGCAAACTATTATATCTGCCCACTGGGCGACGTGATGAAAGCGGCTCTCCCTGGCGCAATGAAACCTAAAGACGAAAAAGCACTCAAGGAATCCACTCGCAACAGAAGAGGTGGAAAAACGACTGCATCCCTCACAGAAACAGACCTCCCCAACCCTCTCAACAATGTTCAGCAGATAGCCCTTGAAGAGGTAGAGGAATCCTTTCAGGAGAAGAATGTCACACTTCTTCATGGTGTAACCTCTTCTGGAAAAACAGAGCTGTATATTCATCTAATTTCCAAAGCACTAAAGCAAGGAAAGCAAGTCCTTTATTTGCTTCCAGAAATTGCGCTAACAACTCAAATCACAGATCGTCTCCGACAATTTTTCGGAGAAAAGATGGGTGTGTACCATTCAAAATTCACAGACATACAAAGACTGGAAGTCTATAAGCGGCAGGCATCATCCCAACCTTATCAAATCATCCTTGGAGTACGCTCAAGCATCTTCCTCCCCTATCAAAATCTCGGCCTCATTATCGTAGATGAGGAACACGAGCAGAGTTACAAGCAACAAGAGCCTGCACCTCGCTATCATGCCCGCAATGCAGCCATCATGCTCGCCAACCAGTTTGGCGCTAAAACTCTGTTAGGCACAGCCACCCCCTCCTTTGAGGTTTATCATCTGGCCCACAAGGGCATCTATGGATATGTAAAACTCACACAACGTTTTCGGAACATGCAACTACCCACCATTGAGGTTGTTGATATAAAAGAAGCAAAGCGAAAACGTCAGATGAAGGGAATCTTTTCCCCACGCCTCATAGAAGCCATGCGCACCTCCCTCGACCATAAGGAACAGGTCATCCTGTTTCAAAACCGACGTGGCTTCGCCTCATTCATTGAGTGCAAAACCTGCGGCTGGGTGCCTCGTTGCCCCCACTGCGACGTGACACTCACACTTCACAAGAAAACTTCCACCCTCACCTGCCATTATTGTGGCTATACCACCCGAATCCCTGATTGCTGCCCTGCCTGTGAAGAGAAGAAGTTCATAGATGTGGGCACAGGAACAGAAAAGATTGAAGAACAACTCCATCAGATCTTTCCCGAGGCAAAGGCACTCCGCATGGATCTTGACACAGCCAAGACCCGCCTACAATTCGAGCGCATCATCAATGACTTTTCTACCCATCAGGCTGACATCCTCATAGGCACGCAAATGGTCACTAAGGGTCTTGACTTCGACCGCGTTTCCACCGTAGGAATCCTCAATGCCGACAACATGCTCAACCTGCCCGACTTCCGAAGTTACGAGCGCACCTTTCAGACCCTCAGTCAAGTAGCAGGGAGAGCAGGAAGGAATCAGACACCAGGTCTCGTCATTCTCCAGACACGCTCTGCCGATAGCGACATCATTCGTCAAATCACCCACGGCGATTATTGGCAAATGTTCTACACCCAAATGCTGGAACGGCAAATGTTCAACTATCCGCCCTTCCGTCGCCTCATCTACGTGTATCTTCGTCACACAGACGACCATCTGCTTGAGCATCTCGCCACAGAGATGGCCAGCAAACTCAGAGGTGTCTTTGGCGAAAGAGTGTTAGGACCAGACAGACCACCTGTAGCACGCATACAATCCCTCTATATCCGCAAAATCATGCTCAAAATAGAGCGAAATCTCCCACCACAAAAAGTACGACAGACACTCATTTCCATCCAACAGCAAATGATGGCACTCCCTGTGGCTAAAAGCCTCAACATCTACTACGACGTTGATCCACTTTAAGCCATTAAAATCAAGCTGAGAAGAAACATTCCGCATGCCCAACAACGGAACTTTCCCTCTCAGTAAGAAGTCTTTCTTTTGCACTCATTTCATGTTTTTGAGCAATTAAAACTATGTTTTAGTTGTACCACTGAAAAAAAAGTCGTAAATTTGCAACGTTATAACCGTGCCTATTCATGGACAAGGTTATACCTATTGATAATTATACATCAAACAATCTATAATTAACTATGAGTTTAAAAATTATCGTACTCGCAAAGCAGGTGCCTGACACACGCAACGTAGGACCTGATGCGATGACTCCGGAGGGAACAGTAAACCGTGCTGCACTCCCTGCCGTGTTCAATCCAGAGGACCTCAATGCCCTCGAACAAGCACTCCGCTTGAAGGACGCAAACCCAGGTTCTACAATCACCATGCTCACCATGGGTCTGCCAAAGGCCGCCGAAGTGCTTAAGGAAGGCATTTTCCGTGGTGCTGACGATGGTATCCTCATTTCAGACCGTCCACTTGGTGGCGCTGACACCCTTGCCACTTCCTACACCTTGGCTCAAGCCATCAAGAAGATTGGTGACTACGACATCATTATTTGTGGCCGTCAGGCTATTGATGGAGACACCGCTCAGGTAGGTCCACAGGTAGCAGAGAAACTGGGTCTCACACAGATCACCTACACAGAGGAAATCATCTCTCTCGACAAAGCCGCTAAGAAGATTGTAGCCAAGCGCCACATCGATGGTGGTGTTGAGACCGTAGAAGGTCCACTTCCTATTGTAGTAACGGTCAATGGTTCTGCTGCTCCATGCCGCGTTCGCAACGTAAAGCGCGTGTGGGCCAACAAGAATCGTGAGTTCACCACCTGGGGCGCAGCTGACATTGAGGCAGATCCAGCACAGATTGGCAAAGTAGGTTCTCCTACCAACGTGAAAGCCGTGAAGAACATCGTCTTCAAGGCCAAAGAAAACAAGACCCTCACCTCATCAGACGCTGATGTAGAGAGCCTTATTGTAGAACTCATGGAAAGCAACACCATCGGATAATCATGAATAACGTATTTGTATATTGTGAACTTGAAGGCAACAAGGTTGCTGATGTAAGTTTGGAACTTTGCACCAAAGGTCGCAAACTCGCCAACCAACTCGGTGTGCAACTGGAGGCAGTCCTCGTGGGCACTCATCTCGATGATGTTGAAAAGCAAGTGATTCCTTACGGTGTGGACAAGGTACATATTTTCGACGCAGAGGGTCTTTTCCCCTACACGTCACTTCCTCACACCTCTGCTGTGGTCAATCTCTTCAAGAAGGAAAAGCCACAGATTTGCCTCTTGGGTGCTACAGTCATCGGCAGAGACCTCGGTCCACGTGTGTCATCTGCCCTCAATTCAGGACTGACAGCAGACTGTACCCAACTCGAAATAGGCTCCTTCGACATGAAGGTGAAAGATGCTGAAGGCAACCTCGTGGAGAAGCACTACAAGGATCAGCTCTACCAGATTCGCCCTGCCTTCGGTGGTTCTATCATTGCCACTATTGTCAATCCCGACCACCGTCCTCAGATGGCCACGGTGCGCGACGGTGTGATGAAGAAAGAAATCCTCGACGAGAACTACAAGAGTGAAGTAGTCAGATATGATGCTGCCGAATACATTCCATCCACAGACTATGTGGTCAAGGTGCTGGATCGCCACGTGGAGGCAGCCAAGCACAATCTCAAAGGTGCTCCTATCGTGATTGCCGGTGGTTATGGCGTAGGTGGTCCAGAAGGCTTCAAACTCCTTTTCGAACTCGCCAAAGAACTCCATGCAGAGGTAGGCGCAAGCCGTGCAGCAGTTGATGCTGGCTGGATTGACCACGATCGCCAGATTGGTCAGACAGGTACAACTGTACGCCCTAAGGTGTATATCGCATGTGGTATTTCCGGTGCCATCCAGCACGTGGCAGGCATGAAGGATTCAGGTATCATCATCTCTATCAATTCTGACCCCAATGCACCTATCAACCAGATTGCCGACTACATCATCAACGGCACAATAGAAGAGGTCGTTCCAAAACTTATCAAGTACTACAAGAAAAATTCGAAATAATGGCAAATTCATATACAGACGTTCCTGAGATTAAATTTCACATGGAGCACCCTTTGATGAAACGCATCGTTGAGTTGAAGGAAAGAAACTTTGCTGACCATGGTCAGTATGACTATGCACCCAAGGACTACGAGGATGCACAGGAGAACTACGACAGCCTGCTTGAAATCACAGGCGACATCAATGCCAACATCATCGGTCCTAATTCCGAGGATGTGGATGCCGAAGGACCTCACTGTGAGAATGGTCGTGTGCGCTATGCCAGCAAGACCTACGAAAATCTCGATGCTACCATCAAGGCAGGTCTATGTGGCATGACCATGCCACGCCGTTATGGAGGCCTCAACCTCCCCAATGTGGTTTACACAGCAGCCAACGAAATCATTGCAGAAGGCGATGCTGGTTTTGAAAATATCTGGTCTCTTCAGGACTGTATCGAGACACTCTACGAGTTTGGCGACGAGGATCAGCGCAAACGCTATATCCCACGTGTCTGTGCAGGCGAAACCATGTCTATGGACCTCACTGAGCCAGATGCAGGTTCCGACCTCCAGTCAGTGATGCTCAAGGCCACTTTCGATGAGAAAGAAAACTGCTGGCGTCTCAACGGTGTCAAGCGTTTCATCACCAATGGCGACGCAGACATCCACCTCGTGCTGGCTCGTTCGGTGGAAGGCACACGCGACGGTCGTGGTCTTTCCATGTTCATCTACGACAAGCGCAATGGCGGTGTGGACGTGCGCCGCATCGAGAACAAACTCGGCATTCACGGCAGTCCTACCTGCGAACTCGTCTATAAAAACGCCAAGGCAGAACTTTGCGGTTCAGAGAAACTCGGACTGATCAAATACGTGATGGGCTTGATGAATGGCGCTCGCCTCGGCATTGCCAGCCAGTCAGTGGGCGCAGAACAAGCCGCTTATGAGGAAGCCATCAACTATGCACGCGACCGCAAGCAGTTCGGCAAGGAAATCATCCACTTCCCTGCTGTATATGACATGATTGCACGCATCAAGGCTAAACTCGACGCAGGCCGTTCACTCCTCTACATGACAGCCCGCTACGTGGACATGTATAAGTGCCTCGACGACATTTCCAAGGAGCGCAAGCTCGAAGCAGAAGAGCGTGCAGAGTTCAAGAAATACAGCAAACTCGCCGATGCCTTCACTCCGCTCGCCAAGGGTATGAACTCAGAGTTCGCCAACGAGAGCGCATACGATTCAATCCAAGTTCATGGCGGATCAGGCTTCATGCTCGAATACAAGTGCCAGCGTGTCTATCGCGACGCCCGCATCATGTCTATCTACGAGGGAACTACCCAACTCCAGACCGTAGCCGCTATCCGCTACATCACCTCAGGCTTCTACGCTCAGGTCATCAAAGACTTCGAAGCAGAGCCTGTGGCAGCAGAATACGCAGCAGTGGCAGAGCGCATCAAGGACATGGCAGACAAACTCACTTACTGCACAGAGAAAGCAAAAGAACCTGGCAATCAAGACTTCCTCGACCTCTGCGCACGCAAGCTCTACGAGATGACGGCCTTCACCATCATGTGCCACCTCCTCCTTCAGGACACACAACGTGCTCCAGAACTCTTCAGCAAGTCACTTGGCGTCTTCGTCAATTATGCTGAAAGCGAGGTTGCCAAGCACTTCAACTACATCCTCAAACTCGATGTAGATCAGCTGACAAACTACGTACAGGAATAATCATTATTCCTCACATATCCTCAACAGGGAACAACATCGTCAGGATCTTAAATAAGTCCCAGCGAGTCCCTGTAGAAGATTCTTCAATTCCGCACATAACCAGAACACGATTAGGTTATGTGCGGAATTCTATTTAGAATGCCAGTTCGGGATAAGTTCTCTTCTGAAAAACCATCCAAAACTGGCATACTTGTTGTGCTTATAACGCATTCTTCCTTTTTCCTAAAAGGCACATCTTCTTTTTTTCGACTATATGGTTCGCAAGTAAATACCATATGGTTAGTGAGTAAACACCATATAGTTGCTGGTCACAGAATATACCTGTTCTTTATTTTCAAATTCAGCCATCAACCAAAATTCGTAAAACTCGCATTCTTCATTCGATGGAAAGAGTGAATAAAACCATGCGTTTGAGAGCATGAAACGATAGACTTTCTCTACTATTTGATACATTACATGACCGAAGCATTCCTCACTTTTCAACGAACAATGCTTCAATGGAAAATGAACAATGGTGCAACAGCAGGCGAACAATGCTTCAAGTGGCCATGAACAATGGTGCGATGCCCCATGAACCATGCGTGCGTTTTTGACCTCACACACATGGAGTTCCCTTGCATCAACTAACCATTGTATTTCAATACATGAAGGACTATCAAAGATGAGAATCTTTCCCTGCCATCTGTCTTGGTCTATTCCCCTAATCTTTTAAGGCTCTCGTTTGCTATAAGTTGCCATGATACTCCTTTTAGCGTGTAGATATTACTCTATACACAAAGGTGCTAATTTCTAAGCAAATCACAATGAAAAGCCTTGAATGAGGGATTTTTCTTGACTGACTGTTCCTCTATCTATTTCTACTTAACCCTTAATTCCGCAACACTATAATTTAACTTTATTTATAAGTTCCTGAGCAACAAAAAGTTGCCCAGGATTTTGCCGTGTCAGATTTTTCACTTATCTTAGTGTTGCAATTAGAAAACAAGCGA
>JAAYDO010000094.1 GCA_012729225.1 Bacteroidales bacterium
AGAAATAAAAACTTCTGTAGTTAAACAAAAAATATGACATAAAAATGATAGGGATTGCCCTAAAAACTACTATTAAGCACCTTTATTTCCCCCTTTATTTGCTCTTTTTAGTATGCGGACTTTGTTGCTTCACCTAATGTTAGGAGAGAATACAAGCCTCCTTTTCTTTTGGAAAAAGGCTAACAGAAACTTGCTTTCAACAAGAAAATCAGAAAAAGAAGAGTGGAATGCACAGGCCATCCATGCGTAAGCAGTGTTGCTATCAAGGCACTACTGCATAGACTAACGCATTAGTATTTGCTCAACAGCAACAACGAGAAAGAGAACCACAAGAGAGAGGCGAGCCATGATCAGCCCGCCTCTCTTATGTTATGTGTGATGTAAATAAATTCTGCAAAAACGATTATCCCTTCTTAGGTACAGGAACACTGAGGAATCTCTTCTTGTAGTCATCGCATGGCTTGAAGAATGGAACCAGGTGCTCAGGAACAATGATGGTCTGATTCTTTGAAATCAAACGACCCATCTTCTCTGCACGAACCTTGGTGGTGAATGTGCCAAATCCACGGAAGAATACGTCCTCACCCTGCAGTGTGTGGTCTTTGATCTTTACCATCAGGGCCTCTACGACTCTCAATGCTTTGTCTCTCTCAATACCAGTTTCTTTGCTGATTTCAGCAACAATTTCTGCTTTTGTCATTTCTCTTCAATATTTTTATTTGTTAATAGCTAGTATGCTGTGCCTCTCTACACGATTCCTCTCTATATATAATATGAGTGTGTGTTATTCCTTTTTAAGACACATTCGGACGAACCGAAAACAAATGCAAAGGTAGTATAAATTGTCTAACAAACAAAGAGATAGGTATGTTTTTTCGTTAGAAGTTTGTTTTTTTGTTGAAGAAAAGAGTAAAAACACGGTTAATGTATGCGCAAATAATGAAACCATGCCATGCAACGACGATAGCGGAGGTAGTTCCTGTTTCTCTCATTGGCATAAGCCTCACGCTCAAAACTAATGTTGCGATAGGCTTTGTCAATGTCAAACCGGTATTGCAACAGGCGCACCACATACTCCACAAGATACCACACATAGAAGAGAAGAAAGATCATCTCCATCTGCTGGCGGGTGTGGATGAGCTCATGAGTGAGCTCCACACGACCCATCTTGCCCCATCTGCGCTGCACGAAGATGATGCCGAAAAGATTGATGCCATGAAAACTGCCAAACGGAATGAATCTGTTGTTGATGATTATCATGATGGCAAAGATACTTCTTTTTGAAGAATTCAATGCCGAAGAAAGTCAAGATTTCATCGTTTGAGACCATAAATAGGTCTCTTTTGATGAAAATATAACCCTTAGAACTTTTTTATATCTTCTATTTACCTTATCTTTGCATCACAAATATAGAAGAAACATATAACAGCGACGGAAATGGATTATGCAAACTACTTCTCAAAAGGCGGTTGGGCAGCAGCAGGCAGATATTATGCCCTGCATCCTGACAAACTGAAAGAACTCTTCGCTAAAGCCAAGAAGTATGCTTCCAAGGAAGGACTCAAGGCTGTGAAAGACGAGTTTCTCTTCATCTGCCAATATGTGCGTGATGTGTTCACCGGCAAATATAGAGAGTATAACTTTCTGAACCTCACCGTCATCCTCGGCTCAATCATCTATGTGGTCACACCAATAGACGCTATTCCAGACTGGATTCCTGTAGGTGGACTCATTGACGATGTTGCCATCTTGGCATGGGCCACCCATGAGTTTGCCGACGAGCTGGATCGCTATCGCTTCTTTCTGGGACGCAAGAGCCGAGAGGAAGCCACCAAGGCTGAAGAGGAGAAGGCGCTTGAGATAGAAGACATTGACTTTGAGGAGATTCCACCCTATCAGGTGCAATAAGAGTATATGCACGGCTTCTTCTGCCGTCATTCCACCATCGCTCATATACATTATATCATAATGACAAACCCCGTTAAACTTGCCATCTTTGTTACAGGAGGTGGCACCAATTGCGAAAACATCATCCGCTATTTTCAGGACAAACCAGAGGTAGAAATCCCAATCGTGGTGAGCAGTCGTGCTGACGCCTTTGCCCTTGTAAGGGCAGAGCGTATGGGTGTGCCAACAGCAGTCATTACCAGGCAGCAGTTGCTCGACGAACCTCGCATGGTAATTCGCACAGTGAAGGGCTGCGACTATATTATTTTGGCAGGATTCCTTCCCAAAGTGCCTACCTATCTCATAGACCTTTTCCCAAACCACATCATCAATATTCATCCTGCTCTCTTGCCCAAGTTTGGAGGCAAGGGCATGTGGGGACACCATGTGCATGAGGCTGTAAAGGCCGCAGGAGAAACCAAATCGGGCATCACCATCCATTTTGTGAACCCAGAACTGGATGAAGGAGAACATATTGCCCAGTTTTCTGTAAGTATTGACCCTAACGACACGCCTGACGACATTGCCGACAAGGTACACGAACTTGAGATGAAGCACTTCCCTTCTGTGATTGAGCAAGTAATCAAGCGCAATATTCTGTAGATGACAATACGCAACCACTCTGAAATTTATTCGGCTGCTCAACTGATGGCTTTCATTCAAGAAGTGGGATTCCTGCCATTGTTAGACAGTGGCATTCAAGGATTTGATGCAGAAAGCATAGTGGCAGACGATTGCAGATATGTCACTTTCCCTGATGGTGGATGGGAATGGGCACTATGGAAATGGAAAGGTCCCATCGTGCAGGATATGCCCTGTATGTATGGTAAGTTTTTCAATAGAAAGGCGGGGTTTATCAGTCAAGATTGGTGGCCAGACTTCTGTAATTACAGAAGAAGTAAATATCCTGCTCCTTCAGAAGGATCGATAGAAGAAACCATTTTACTCACACTCGAAACGCAAGGTAGCCTCATTACAAGAGACCTGCGCACGGCATGTGGCTTTACGGGCAAAGGCATGAGAAGCAAATTCGATGCCTATCTCACTCGTCTGGAGATGGCATGCAGACTGGTGACAGAAGATTTTATCTATCCACAAGACCGTCACGGAAGAGAATATGGCTGGGGGTGGTCACTTCTTTCCACACCAGAAAAACTCTACGGAGAGCAACATTGTTCTTCAGAACATAGTGCCGAAGAATCTTTTTCTCGTCTATTGGCTCACTTCAGGAAGATTCTTCCAGAAGCGACCGACAAACAACTGCTTCGTCTCATTGGATGAACTTTGAATGCTAATGAGAAGAAGATCCTCCAAACAAATTACTTACAGACCTCTCCTTATGCTCTTTCCAAATTGCCTCGATAGTTTCCTCATAGTCAGCCAAGGCGACAAAGGGGGAGAACTGAACGGCTCTGACCATCATGGTCATAGGCTGATGCATCTTAGACACATGGTGGGGTAAATTGATAATTATTGTCTTCCGCTAAACTGTTGGGAACTTTTCAAAAACATTATTTCCTCGGATAGTTCCCATTGCCCAAGAAGCAAACAATAATGGAATATAAAAAAGACTTCTATATAGAAGCCGATTTGTTGGACGTATAAATGTCACATAATTAGGATAAAACGTCTGAATGAACCTTAAAAAGGCAAATACAACCATACATATTGATTTTGTGTTATTGACGAGTTTTGCAAGTATTTTGAGTCAGAAAATGCAGGAAAAATGTTTTTGAGCGATGATGGAAGGAAGCGAAGAAACCGCAAAGCATCATTGTCAGACAGTGAGATTATGACT
>JAAYDO010000058.1 GCA_012729225.1 Bacteroidales bacterium
AACTTTGTCCTCGGTGATCATAGCGATTATTGTTTGTAATTCTTTGTATTTCAACACTATAAAGTTACAACAATTTTCGCTAACCACCAAATTTACAAGGACTTATAATTCGTCGAACTCACGTTAAAATTAACGGCTGGAGTCCCTTTGCGTCGGTTGAGATGTTCAACAATCTGGGCAAACAATTCCAGATAGATGAGATGCGCATGGCGATTGGTACAGCCTATAGCATCAACGCTCATCATACCATCAACTTCGGCTATCTACTTGATTTGAAAAGATCTGCCGATGGTATGAACAAAGGACTTCATGTGTTAACTTCGGGATATGTGTATAAAATATAAGGAAAGAATATGGAGTCGAAATCACCAAAAGAAATACAAGTCGAAGAGAAAATCACCGATTTGGTTACAAAGATTGTGGAAGAACAGACATCTGGCGATGACTTGCCTATAAGACTGTGGAACAATCTTCGGAATCATCAGGAAATAGCCGCTATACAAAATTATGCCAACATGGTGTCAATAGGACGTCTGGGGTTGAATGACCATGGGCCTGTTCACATGAAGACTGTATGCCGCAATGCCCTGAAGATGCTGAGTATATTATATACAGCGGGAATGCAGACAAGTTTGGAAAAGGAAAACATCGGGACGTTTGCCGACAGTGTAGCGGCGGTGATGATTGCCTCGCTTCTTCATGACAGCGGAATGACAATAGTAAGGAAAGGGCATGAACTGTATTCTGCCATCATATCCTATCCTATTATTGAAAAGGTTTTGTTGCAACTCCTTCCTGAAGACAGTGATATCCTAAGGCGGACTATCATCCGCTCCACCGCTATAGAAGGTATCGTCGGGCACATGGCTACACATCCCATCCATTCCGTTGAGGCTGGTATCATTCTTATTGCAGACGGTTGTGATATGACAAAAGGACGTGCTCGCATTCCTTTGGAAATACCGTCAAAACCGGCTGAAGGCGATATCCACAAGTATTCTGCAAACTCTATCGAAAAGGTTAAAATAGGACGAGGGAATGAGTGCCCCTTGAAAATTGAGGTACACATGAGGGCAGAGGTTGGCTTCTTCCAAGTCGAGGAAGTCCTGATTCCCAAGATTCAGTCAAGTCCAGCCAAGAGCCTGCTGGAGTTGTATGCAGGAGTTGAGGGCGAGGAAATGAAACGGTATATGTAATGTCAAGTTTAAATACTGATATGAGAATGAAATTTATCATGGCAGGACTCTTAGCCTGCATCGGTATCACTGCGCAAGCGCAGGATACCAAAACAAAGGAGCCGAAAGGCAAAGCGATTGTGCAAGTGTTTGGAAACTTCCACACAGGTTTTGGTGCCGAGAATGACAATCGGGGTTTTGAATTAGACAGAAGCTACTTGGGTTATGAATATAAACTCGGAAGCGGATTGTCTGTCAAGGGTGTATTGGACATCGGCAAGTCGTCAGATGTAAGCGATTACCAACGCATTGCTTATATTAAGCATGCAATGGTATCGTGGGAAACTGGTCGTCTTGTCTTGAACGGCGGACTTATTTCGACAACACAATTCAAGTTTCAAGAGAATTTCTGGGGCTATCGCTACATCATGAAGTCTTTCCAAGATGAATACAAGTTTGGTGGCAGTGCCGATTTGGGTATCTCTGTAGCCTATAAGTTTGCTGACTGGATTTCGGCTGATGCAATTATCGTGAACGGCGAAGGATATAAGAAGATTCAGATAAAAGATGGTCTGAACTATGGCTTAGGTGTGGCACTCACTCCGGTAAAGGGTTTCCAGATACGTCTGTATGGCGGTCTTAATGAAAGCGGAGAAAAGGGTGGCAAAGCTATCAAGAACATGGCTGCATTTATGGGCTATAAGCATGAGAAGTTCACCATCGGAGCAGAGTACAACTACATGATGAACGCATCACATAAAGAAAATGCCGACCAAAACGGCTATTCAGTCTTTGCCTCTGTAAATCTTCCCAGGAATGTCTCGTTATATGCACGATTCGATGATTTGTACTCAAAGAATGATTGGAACATTGCAAAAGATGAATCTGCAGTAATACTTGGTGCACAGTTCAAACTCGGCAAATATATAAAGATTGCTCCTAATTTCAGGACGGCAATGCCTAAAGCCGATGGCGCAGAGAGCAAATACTCGGCATACGTAAATTGTTACTTTGGTATCTGACAAACATTTAAATAATTAGTATCATTATGAAAAAAAAAATTTTCGTCAATTATGACATTGACAATTGCCATAACAATGGCATCGTGTGGCGGTAACGCCAAAAATGGTGTTCGTGAGGCTCAAGAACTTTCGGGAGCAGGTGCAACATTCCCTCTTCCTTTTTACAATGTGGTTTTTGAGAATTTTGCTCAGGTAAATGGTGATATAGTTGCGTACGGTGGTGTCGGCTCGGGCGGTGGCGTTCGCAACTTGCGCGACAAGGTTGTGGATTTTGCTGGCAGTGACGCTTTCCTCACCGATAAAGAGATGGCAGAGATGGCGCCTGTAGTTCACGTCCCAACTTGTATGGGTGCCGTTGTTATAGCCTATAATTTGGACGGCGTAAAGGAATTGAAACTTACAGGTGAGGTCGTTGCAGACATCTTCGCAGGCAAGATTAAGATGTGGAACGATGAGCGTCTGACCGCTCTTAATCCTGATGTGACGCTCCCAGCCGAGGCCATCATCCCCGTATTCCGTTCTGATGGCTCAGGTACGACATTCATCTTCACCGACTATCTTACAAAAGTCAGTCCTATGTGGAAAGAAAAGTTCGGTGCCGGCAAGTCGGTGAACTTTCCTTCGGGACAGGCCGCTAAGGGTAATCCCGGTGTTGCAGGCGTCATCTCACAAACCAAAAACTCTATCGGTTATGTAGGTTCGGAGTACGCATTTGCACAGAAGATTCCCTATGCCATCATTCAGAACGCGAGAGGTGAATTTGTGTTGCCGACGGCTGAATCTATTTCAGCAGCCGCAGCGGGCACAATTCCAGCCGACACCCGTACGTCAATCACCAATGCAGATGCTGCCGGTGCTTATCCTATCTCAACATTCACTTGGATGATTATATACAAGGAGCAGAACTACTCTGGCCGTAGTAAGGAGCAGGCTGAGGCTACACTCGATTTGTTGCAGTATGTTCTCTCTGATGAGGTACAGGACATCACCACGGAAGTTCACTACGCCCCGCTGCCAGCGAAGGCAAAAGAATTAAGTATGAAAAACCTGAAGGCCGTTACATACGACGGAGTTGCGATACTACAGTAAAGTATTGGATTAGTCTATGAATGATAAACTTTACAGAATAATATTGTTTGTAGTAGCATTGATTATGCCGATAGTGTGCGGGGGCGTTGTTTACGCCCTCGTCACTGACGCATACGATGCTTTTGAACATTTCGGATTTCTGAACTTCCTTACCTCTTCGCAGTGGAGTTACACCGCAGGTAATGAACAATACGGAGCGTTGCCATTCATTACAGGCACACTGATGACAGCCTTGCTGGCTCTTGTCTTTTGCATTCCCTTTTCACTGCCCGTTGCACTTTTCGTGGGCGAGTATTTCAAGGGGACAAAGGTTGCATCGGTGTTAAGTACCGTAACCGACTTGTTGGCGGGTATTCCGTCAATTATATATGGCCTGTGGGGCTTCTACACTTTACGACCAATCCTTATGGCACTTAATATCTCTCCACAAGGTTCAGGCGTACTGACCGCATCTCTTGTTTTGGCGATAATGATTATTCCTTACGTGGCGTCGCTTAGTGCCGAATTTATCAAGATGGTGCCAAACGACTTAAAAGAAGGAGCATATAGTCTGGGAGCGACCCGAGCCGAGGTGATAAGAAAAATCATTTTTCCTGTAGCCGGTTCGGGCATGTTCTCTTCGTATGTATTGGCTATAGGCCGAGCGTTAGGTGAAACAATGACCGTTACAATGCTTATCGGAAATACCAATAATATTCCCAATTCCATACAATCTACGGGAAATTCCATGGCTTCAATCATTGCCAATCAGTTTGGTGAGGCAGACGATTTGCGCCTGTCATCTTTGATTGCCATAGGATTGGTATTGTTTCTGATTACCGCTCTTATCAATATGATAGGTAAGATGATGATTAAACGCGCAAGAATAGTCTGATTATGAATAGATTGAAAATAAAACATCGTTTGGCAAAAGACAAGTTGATGCTTTGGGGCATTTGCCTGTTGGCAGCACTTACTGCCGTTCCGTTGCTTGCCATTTTGGGAGAAGTATTGTTGCGTGGCTACCATCAACTCTCTTGGGCGTTCTTTACAGAGCCGACACCAACAGCGTACAAGGCAATGAAGGCTATCGAAGCGGGCGAACCCATACCCGGAGGCATAGCAAATGGTATAGTCGGGACAATGATTATGCTTGGCATGGCTGTAATTGTTGCCGTTCCGTTGGGTATTCTTTGTGGAGCATTTTTGGCAGAGAATAGTAAGAATCGATTTGCTCAATTTGTTAGTTATCTGACTGACCTTCTGCAAGGTACGCCATCGGTAATTATCGGTATCATAACCTATATATGGGTGGTTGTTCCGATGAAAGGCTATTCGGCAATCGCAGGCAGCGTGGCACTCTGTATCATGATGGTTCCGCTTATCGTTCGTTCAACAGAAGAGACCCTGAAGATTCTTCCAGCATCACTCAAGGAGGCGGGATTGGCTCTCGGAGGCAACAAGGCACGAGTGATGATGCAAGTGCAGCTGCCTGCTGCGTTCGGTGGTATCTTCACAGGCATACTACTTGCCGTTTCGCGAGTAATTGGAGAGACTGCACCGCTAATGTTCACAGCTCTTGGTTGTTCGCTTATCCGCTTCTCTGTTGATAAGCCCATCTCGGCAGTACCTCTGCTTATTTGGGAATTTTTCAACGACCCTAACTTGCAAGAGTTGATTTGGGGTGCATCGCTCTTCCTCTTGCTATTTGTACTTGCATTAAATCTTACCGCTAAATATCTTGCAAAGAAATGGAATCAGTAATACCCATACTTGAATTTAAGAAGACTTGCGTATCATATACCAAGCAAACAATGGCTGTGAAGTATGTATCGGCTGCCATCGAACGAAATACCATCACTGCTATTATGGGACCTTCCGGCTGTGGAAAGTCCACCCTCCTACGCGCTGTGAACCTTATGCACAATCTCTATCAGAATATCCGTGTTGACGGCGAGATTTTGCTCAATGGCGAAAATATCCTTTTAATGGAACCAATCGAGGTGCGCCGTCGTGTGGGTATGGTCTTTCAGCGTCCTGCACCGTTCCCCACAATGAGTATCTACGATAATGTCTTGTCGGGATTTTCCTTGAACGGCATTAAACTTTCAAAGGCAGAAAAAGATACAACAGTTGAACGCTGTTTAAAAAGCGTAGCCCTCTGGGATGAAGTGAAGGACGTACTGAACAAGAAGGGTACATTCCTCTCTGGCGGTCAGCAGCAACGCTTATGCATTGCCCGTGCTTTGGCAATGAAGCCCGATGTGCTATTGATGGACGAACCCACGTCGGCTCTTGACCCTATCGCAACGAAACATATCGAGGAACTTTTGCTGGAACTTCAAAAGGAGGTTACCATCTTGATAGTAACTCACAATATGGGGCAGGCAAGACGCATATCGTCAAAATCGATGTTTATGTATTTGGGGGAACTTGTTGAGTACGGAGATACTGAAACGATGTTTACAAACCCTATTGACGAACGAACAAAGGCTTATCTGACGGGAAAGATGGGATAATCAAAAAAATTGGAAAGATGAATACTTTATTTCTTGGAATAGTCATATTCCTTATCATATTTGCGGTATTCGACCTAGTGGTTGGTGTGAGCAACGATGCAGTGAATTTTCTGAATTCAGCCATTGGTGCCAAGGTGGCGAGGTACAGGACGGTTGTAACGGTGGCGGCTATTGGTGTGTTTGTTGGAGCTGCCCTAAGTAACGGCATGATGGATGTAGCGCGGCACGGCATCATGACACCTCAGTACTTCTCGTTCTACGACGTGATGTGCGTGTTCCTGGCCGTTATGGTGACCGACGTGGTGCTGCTCGATGTGTTCAACACACTTGGTATGCCTACATCCACTACCGTCTCGATGGTGTTTGAACTATTGGGCGGAGCCTTTGCTATAGCGCTGTTCCAGATTATGCAGGGGGCAACGGCGGCGGACGGTACGCTGCTCTCGCTGGGTGATTTGCTCAATACAGAAAAAGCCATCTCGGTCATCCTTGGCATCTTCCTCAGTGTAGCAATAGCATTCCTGCTCGGAATCATTGTACAATGGGTGGCACGCATCGTTTTCACATTTACTTATCGTGTAAATGGGCGGACGACGGACCAGTCGGGACTGATGGGCGGTCTAGTGACGTCGTCGCTGAAGATTGGCATCTTCGGCGGACTATCAGTGACGGCCATCGTCTGGTTCCTGCTTATCAACGGATTGAAGAATAGTAGTCTGATGACACCGGAGGCGAAGGCAATCATCAACGAGAATACATGGCTGATTATCGGCGGCGGCATCGCAATGTTTTCGGTGTTGATGACACTGCTGAGTGCTTTGAAGTTGCCTGTATTGAAGTACGTAGTGTTGTTTGGCACATTTGCTTTGGCGATGGCCTTTGCAGGCAACGACCTCGTGAACTTCGTGGGCGTGCCATTGACAGGGCTTGAGGCATATCTGGACTACACGACCAACGGTCAGGGCGATGCGCAAGGCTTTCTGATGCAGTCGTTGATGGACAGTGCCCATACACCAGCAGTTTATCTAATAGCGGCAGGTGTGGTGATGGTGCTCGCATTGGTATTTTCCAAGAAGGCGCAGAATGTTGTGAAGACGTCGGTGGACCTCTCACGTCAAGACGAGGGTGACGAGATGTTTGGTTCAAGTGGTGTGGCACGGACGTTGGTGCGCACATCGAGAAGCATGGCAACCAGCCTGTCAACAGCTGTGCCGCCGTGTGTGACACGCTGGATAGACTCGCGTTTCAATGCCGATGCTGCAGTGTTGAAGCGAGGAGCTGCTTTCGATGAAATTCGCGCAGCAGTAAATCTGGTGCTTGCAGGTGCATTGGTGGCATTAGGTACATCGTTCAAACTGCCGTTGTCCACCACCTATGTTACCTTCATGGTGGCTATGGGTGCTTCTCTTGCTGACCGTGCATGGAGTCGCGAGAGTGCCGTGTTCCGCATCACGGGCGTGCTGTCAGTCATCGGCGGCTGGTTCATCACGGCCGGCGTGGCGTTCATGCTGTGCTCCCTTGTATGCATCGCTTTGTTCTTCGGTTCATTTGTAGCAATGTTGGTAGCCATTGCACTTGCTATCTTCCTGCTCATTCGTAGTAATGTGAACTACCGAAAGAATGCAATGGTAGGTGAGGAAGACAAATTATTCACAAGGATATTGCATTGCACCAGCAAGGATGAATGTTGGACATTGCTCCAAAAATATTTGAATCATACTATCAATGATAATATCCGTATGGTAATAGATGATTATGAAACATTGACTACGGCATTTTTCTGCGAGGATTACCGCCGTCTGAAACATGTCACCACAGGTGTGGACAATCAACGCAAGGAACTGAAACGCCAGCGACGTAGGCAGATTATCGCCTTGCGTCGTTTAGACCCTATAGTAAGCGTGGAAAAAAGCACATGGTATTTCCTTATAGTCAATTCTCTATCTCAGATGTACTATTGCCTAAAGCGCATGAGTGAATCATGTAGGGAACATGTTGGCAACAATTTTAGTCCCGTTCCAAGCGAATATGTCAATGAGTTTCTTGTTTTGCGAAATGAGATTATGCGTTTGTACCTTCGGTCTCTCGATAGCGAGGCGGCATCCCTGATACGCAATGATGCAGCCATACTTCAATCATCACTTTCCGATTATCGCAAACGCATCATTCATGACATTCAGACCAGGCAACTCAACATCGAAGCCATGACCGTATTCCTGAGTGTTGTCCAAGAGTCTCAAGAACTCCTCAGCGCCCTTCGCCATCTGATGAGGGGGGAGGGCAAGATTGGAGAATGACCGTATAATATCAATCAAAAAAGGCAACGACATCGCCCACTTCGGTCGAGAGTCGTTGTCTTTGCTATATGCTTTTGTTCAAAGACCTTTAGGCACTAAGCCCAATTGCGTCGTGACGACGAGACGGGACTGCTCGTTACAGGAGGGTATTCTTCGAGGTTGTATTATTGGATCCAGTGGAAATACACATATAACAGTAACATTGCAATATCGAATGAATGCACCTGTCACGCGTTTCACTTCCTCAGCCTTGTATTGTTTACGAATAAGATAACTTACTGTAGCAAAGGACATTGATGCAGCATATAGTCTTATTTTCTTATTGATTCCCAAAGCCATGATGGTACGAGCTTCATCGCAATATGGCGCTCTTGAAGTGAGGAAATCAACAATGATATTTGTATCAAGGAAAACACGTTTCATTCATACTACCCTTTCATATAATCCTCATATTTTTCTTCGCGATAATCATAATCATCTGGAAGTTGCATAGGGAGAGTCATAGAATCGAGCAGTTCCTTCATCTTTAGTGATACGCTTCTTGGCTTTAGGATGCAAAACTTTATTCAGCGCATCAACTGCTTTTTGAAGTATATCAGCATTTTGGCGATCTACACTATTCACCAAAAAATCAAATTGAGATGTCAATTCTGCTGTTGTCATTATCTACATATTTTTTGCAAAAAAAATGGATTCTCTTTGAAAAAACAAAAAAAGACA
>JAAYDO010000140.1 GCA_012729225.1 Bacteroidales bacterium
AGCTCTTCAAGCAGTCGCTCCGTGGTACGATGCTCTGGCTGTAGCTTTGTCCATTTATTGTAAGCCAACTGTGCGGTACGGAATATATCATCTATGCTTCGCCCTATATTCAGGGCATCGTCAATCTGTTCCGCATGACCTTCATAGGCCAGTTGCAACTGGTTCTTCAAGTCGTTGAAGCGGTTGTTGACAGGAGTAGCCGATAGCATCAGTACTTTTGTCTTGACACCTGCACGGATAACCTTTTTCATCAACTTCTGATAGCGGTTTTCCTTGCGTGGCTCACCCTGTTCAATATCGTCATCCAGTTCCTCATCATCCACATTGCCACCATTACGGAAGTTATGGCTCTCATCGATGACTATCAGATCGTAGTTGCCCCAATTGATGCGTTCGAGGTCGATGCCAGCCGACATACCACGCTCACGGCTGAGGTCGCTATGAAAGAGAATGTCGTAGCGTAGGCGGTCTGCTACTAACGGATTGTTTTTGTAATTGGTCTTGAAGGTGCTCCAGTTGTCGTAGAGTTTCTTGGGGCAAAGCACCAGCACGGACTTGTTGCGGTTCTCGTAATACTTGATGACACTTAGGGCGGTGAAAGTTTTACCAAGACCTACAGAGTCGGCAAGGATGCAGCCATTATACTTTTCGAGTTTATTGATGATGGCAAGGGCAGCATCTTTCTGAAAATTGTATAGTTTGTTCCAGATTACGCTGTTCTTGAATCCTGTAGCCTCATTGGGCAAAACGTCCTCGCTGATATCTTCAAGAAACTCGTTGAAGATATTGTAGAGAGTGATGAAATAGATGAATTCAGGAGTGTTTTCATTATAGACCGTTTCGATATACTCCAGTACCTGTGCCGTTACATCCTTGAACTTATCGGAGTTTTGCCATTGTTCGTTGAAAATCTTCAGGTATTCCTCCGCAAAAGGTGATGGCATGACATTAACCATCGAATAAATAGCATTGCCTCGTTCACAGCCCAATTCTGTTGTTGTGAACTCATTGAATGGCACGTATGCACTTGGCTTCTGATTCTGGATATGCAGGAATCCTCCCATTTCTTCTTGCGAAGCATTGGACTTAAACTTAACCTTTCGACGAATCCAGGCGGCACATTCTTTGGCAATAGCTTTTTGTTCCAACTTATTGCGAAGCTTCACTTCAAAGTCTGAGCCATACAGGTTGCGTTCACGGTTGAGTTTCGGAATAAAGAACTCCCTCTTTTCTTTCTTCGCCTTATCTTGGATAAAGGTTGGCGAAGTAAAGATAAAGCGCAACTCATCAACATTCTCAAGTTCATCTTTCAATGCTTCGTATGCATAGATGGAGAAGGATGCGGCAGCAACAGATACAGTTGATTTGACAGACAACTTCATCTGTAGGTCATCTATTACTCGCTCTGATATGTTGTTTATTACTTTTGGAAGTTCCATCTTCGCAAAAGAACTCCCAAGCTGTGTCTCGACAGGCGACCAAGCCCTTTTTACACAGCGAGGGAGTTCTATTATTATTTGTTTTGCCTTACGGCTTTTGGTGGTCTTTATCGAGAATATCCGCAACCCGATTGGAGCACGAAATGGAGGTTTGCCCCATTCGTCTCTTTCTAAGAGACGTAGGGAATCAAAAAATCATTGATAATTCTCGTTTTACGAGCGTTTTGCATAGCTATTTGCCAAACAAAGTATAAAAACGATGTGGCAAAGACATGTTTTCTTATTAGATAATGTGTATTTTAACCGAAAATTAGTACCTTTGTAATCAGATATCCGTCTCTTAGAAAGAGAATGAGAAATTTGCTAAACAGATTTCTGTTTACAACAATCCGAGTATCATTTTGTTGGCTTTATCAGCATTTTGGCGATCTACACTATTCACCAAAAAATCAAATTGAGATGTCAATTCTGCTGTTGTCATTATCTACATATTTTTTGCAAAAAAAATGGATTCTCTTTGAAAAAACAAAAAAAGACA
>JAAYDO010000132.1 GCA_012729225.1 Bacteroidales bacterium
GCAGAATTGAGTGCCTCGCCAGCGGTGGTGACATGTTCCAAAGAACTGAGATCGAAATGGCTCAAGTCCTCTCGAATCATGAAGCGATAGATGGTGGGAGGAGCGCAGAAGCTGGTGATGCGGTATTGAGCCACCTTCTCCAAGATGTCTGACGCACGAAACTTCTCGTGGTCATATACAAAAAGTGTGGCACCAGCAATCCATTGTCCATAGAGTTTGCCCCAAGTGGCTTTTGCCCAACCAGTGTCAGCCACAGTCAGATGTAGGCTGTTCATGTGGAGATTGTGCCAATACACAGCTGTTCCGATATGTCCAAGAGGGTATGTGTAGTCGTGAACCGCCATCTTAGGCTGCCCATTAGTGCCAGATGTGAAATACATCAACATGTAGTCACTGGACTTTGTCACACGTTCACCTTTATATTCTGAAGCGGCTTTCACGCCCTCCTTGAAGTCATCCCATCCTTCTGGAACGATAGGGCCAATGCTGATTCTGTGCTTCAGCGCAGGCCATTCGGCATGCGCTTCGTTCACGTGGCGGAGGATTTCCTCGTCTCCAGCAGTGATGATAGCCTTGATGTTTGCGCTTTTCACTCGGTATATGATGTCTTTCTTTGTCAGCAGGAAGGAGGCTGGAATAGCCACAGCACCAATCTTGTGGAGTGCCAGCATGGTGAGCCAAAACTGGTAGCGGCGTTTCATGATGAGCATCACAAAGTCTCCTTTCTTGATGTCTAATGACAGTAGGTAGCTTGCTATCTTGTTTGACTCTCTTTTGATGTCGGCGAAAGTGAATCGACGTTCGATGCCTTTATCATTGCACCAAAGGAGAGCCATGCGGTCTGGCGTTTCCTTTGCCCATACGTCCATCACATCGTAGGCGAAGTTGAAGTTTTCAGGAACAATAAACTCGAAGTTTTTCTCGAAATCTTCCTGAGAGGTAAAGACAGGCTTTTTCAAGAACCTATTTAACATTGTATTACTCATCATATATTTATTCAGTCTCTTTCTGTATATCTGAAAAAATGCACACTTTATTGATAAGTGCTATTTTTCGGTTTCAAAATTACCAATAAAATACAGCATGAACAAATAAAAAACGTTTAATTATGAGCATTTTACACATAGTTCCTCCTTGTGTGTAAAAAATGGAATAGAAAAATGCACACCATAAAAAATGATGTGCAAAGAGTGATTTGTTTTTACTCATTTGAGGGTATTCATTCTTTTGTTCTTTTATCAACATCACTTCTGATGATGTGACCTAATAGGGTGATTCAGTGTGCTCAAATCGAAAAGAAATGGGCGAAAACTTGTTTATCTTGCCACATTATGCTAATTTTGCGGCATGAAAAGAATGATGAACCTCTTGAAAGATAGGAAGCGTCTCTACAATATTGTGTTTGAGGCCGATACTCCTGCAGGGAAAACCTTTGACATCGCTGTAATGATAGCCATTGTGTTAAGCCTCGTGGTTGCTTTTGTTGAGACGAAACCTGCGGTTGTGGGTCGTTTCAAAGATGTGCTTACAGTCATGGAGTATGTGCTTACCTTCTTCTTCACAATCGAGTACATTCTGCGTCTCTATTGTTCTCCCAGACCTAAAAGGTATGCTCTTAGCTTCTTTGGCATCATTGATCTCTTGGCCACCTTGCCACTCTATCTTTCCTTCATTCCTTATCTTCACACCACACGTTATTTCTTCATCTTGCGTGTGTTCCGTCTCACCCGAATCTTTCGTGTGCTTAAACTCTTCAGTTTCATCAATGAGGGCTATCTCCTGTTGCAGAGCATCAAACTGAGCATCCGCAAGATCTTGGTCTATTTCCTTTTTGTTGTGATACTTGTCATCATTCTTGGCACTCTCATGTATATAGTGGAAAGCGAACAGCCCAACTCACAGTTCGCCGATATTGGCACAAGCATCTATTGGGCTATAGTCACGCTCACCACTGTGGGCTATGGTGATATTACGCCTGTAACGGTTGTTGGCCGTCTGCTTTCCAGTGTTGTCATGATATTAGGCTACACCATCATTGCAATTCCTACAGGAATCGTGTCAGCAACGATGATTGATGAAACCAGAAAGAAGGGCAAGAATGGTCGTTGCCCACGTTGTGGACATAAAACCGACCTTCATGCCAACTATTGCAAACATTGTGGTGAAAGGCTTTAGTTGAACAACTAATTGAAGATTCCACCCGTACAATTCTGTCCTCTCAACACCATTCCTCCATGCACATTCATGTATCTTCCATACCACATGCCACCATCTATGTGGCTGAGGGATTAAACACGATTACCCCTGATGAACTGTCAGAAGCACTTGCTTCTTTGCCTCAGTGGCGGCGTGAGTTGGCATTGAACTTTAAGTTTCAGCAGGGTAGAATAGAATGTGCTTTTTCCTATTTACTTCTTTGTAGGGCTTTGCGTGAATCGTATGGCATTACCGAACAGCCTCTGTTTGAGATTGGCGAGCATGGCAAACCTACGCTCCTTTTCACTCAAGCAAGCCCCGCACCTCCCATCCATTTCAATCTCTCCCATTGCAAAACAGCCATTGCATGTGTGGTGTCTGAGATTCCTGTTGGTATTGATGTGGAAAGAATGGGGCGTTACAGAGAATCGCTGGCTCGTCATGTGTTCAACGATCAAGAGTTTGCTGAGGTCACGACTTCCCCTGACCCTCAGATTCCTTTCACTCGCCTTTGGACACAAAAAGAGGCTATCGTCAAACTCACCGGACGTGGCATAGACGATAATCTGCAAGAACTTCTCTTTAAATATAATAATGTGTTGCTTCACACAGAAGAACATGTTCAGCAGGATTATGTACTGACAGTTGCTGTTTGGAATGAGGAGTGATGACTTCAGCATGCAGGCACGAAATGCTCACGTCCGCCTCTGCCTCATCCTCCATCTCGCTCTCATATTCCTTCATGCCAACCAAGAAAAAAGATGATGCACATCCCGAACAGGCATGTCATGGTGCTCCTATCAACCCTTATGTTTCTCTTTCCATTCTTCAGGAGAAAGCCCTGTCACTTTCTTGAAACTTCGTGAGGCAATCGTGCGTGTGCGATAACCTGCTTCAAAAAAGGCGGAAGCAATATCAATGTCAGCACGCGAATGCAATAGTGCCAGTGTGTGAGAGATACGTACCCGATCCAGATAATCTCCAAAATTCACACCTGTATTTTCGCGAAGGCTCTGTTGGACAGTTGCCCGATTGGAGTTGAGCATTTGGCATAGTTTGTCGAAATTCAATGCAGGGTCGCGAAACACGCCATATTCCATCATCTGTTCAATATCTTTCCAGATGGCTATGGCATCTTCTTGCACAGATTCAGATTTTTTCGTCATGGTCACATCTGGCTCTTTCGTGGTGTTGCGAGGCGCAGGAATGAGTTCGTAGAGTTCAGCATAGGTGGCCCATGATATATATAAGATGCCTCCGCATTCTACCAAAAGAAGGATGGCAATGTTGCCTGTCATGATACGTCCCACGCAAAATGCCATTTGCATGAGGGCAAAGGCGAAATAGGTCCACAGCCATTCACGTGACGCACTGCTCTTCCAACGGTTGTAGGGCACAGCCACAATGGTCAGGTTTACCAGCACGGCAACGCAGCACATGATGAGTCTCCACCACACATCGGGCTTTTCTATATGATAGATGATTTCACGCACACTGAATAGGTGAGTATAATTCATCTGGGTGCTGATGATCACCTCTATCAGCCAAGGAACAGCAAACCAAAGCGTGTGTTTCCATTTCAGCCATCCTGGACGCATCACCTCCATAGGGTACAGTAGTATCAATGATGTGACAGGCAGGGCCATCAACACAGTGATAGGGGGGAGGGACTCCACCAATGAGTTGTTGATTGGATTCTGAAATAGAATGATGAGTCTGACAGCCTTGAAGATGATGAGCATCACAGCCATTCCTGCCAAAATGAAAGGAGCACGACGCCCCATGCCATCCTTGAAGTGCTTGATTCTCCTCCATAGCAAAATGGTACACGTGAGCGAAACCACCAGGGATAAAGATAAGGCAATAGCCAAAATCATCGATTCTGTTACATTCAGCATAGGTCGTTTTTTTAATGGATAAATAAGTTCATGCCCAAAAGTGTAACAAAGATATGTATTATTTTACACCCACACAACTTTTTGAGTGAAAAACCAGTCAATACATATCAAAAAGAGCGAGTTCTTTGCAGACTCGCCCTTTTTGATGCTAAATTGTTCTATATGTTCGTCACACAACTTATCAGATCTCAACCTCTTCCTCTTTTGGTGTTTTGTTGGGAAGAAGAAGGTTCAAGACCACACCCACAATGGCCGACAGACCAATGCCTGCAATAGAGAAGTCGCCGGCAGAGAGCACCGCACCGCCCAATCCCATTGTCAGCATGACTGAAATGATGATGATGTTGCGTGTTGAACCCATATCCACTTGATTCTTGATCATGTTTTGGATACCCACGCTGGCAATCGTGCCAAAGAGGAGCAACATGATACCGCCCAACACTGCTTGTGGAATGGACTGCAGAACAGCACTCAGTTTGCCAATCACAGAGAAGACAAGAGCTGTGGCTGCAGAGATGCGAATCACGGCAGGGCTGGTCACCTTTGTGATAGACATAGCACCTGTCACCTCTGAGTAGGTTGTTTCTGGAGGACCACCCAAGAATGCTGAAACCAGACAAGCCAATCCGTCACCCAGCATGGTGCGATGCAGTCCAGGCTCTTTCACAAAGTTTTTGTTTGCCACAGCCCCCACCACATACACATCTCCAATGTGCTCAATCACAGGTGCTATAGCCACAGGAATCATAAAGAGGAAAGGCTCCCATTGCCAATGGGTGATAGTGTCAAACGAAATAGGATTCCTAAACCAAGGCGCAGTCACCACGTCAGAGAAGTCCACCATGCCCATCGTGATAGCCACGATATACCCCACTACTACACCACACACTACAGGCACCAACTTCATCAAGCCTTTGCAGAATGTGAGCACGAGAATGGCGGTCAAGAGCGAAATGAGTGCCAACAACCAAGATGTCTTTGCCATGTTCACGGCACTGCCAGAGAGAGACAGGCCGATGAG
This sequence comes from Bacteroidales bacterium, assembly GCA_012729225.1. GTDB lineage: Bacteria > Bacteroidota > Bacteroidia > Bacteroidales > Bacteroidaceae > Minthosoma. Next base: position 5,116 of record JAAYDO010000132.1, read on the forward strand.
GATGATGACAGGGCCAATCACTACAGGAGGGAAAATGTGGTTGATTAGTTTTCTTCCCTGCCATTTGACAAGGGCACTCATGATGAAATACACGAGTGGCACACCCGTCAGACCTGCCAGAGCACCAGGCAGTCCCCATTGCTCAGTGGCTGCAATGATAGGTGCAATGAAGGCAAACGAACTGCCCAAGAAGATAGGCACTTTGCCTTTGGTCACGGCATGAAAGATGAATGTGCCGATACCTGCGGTGAAAAGGGCTGTGGCTGGGTCTATTCCAATCAGCAGCGGAACTAATACGGTAGCACCAAAGGCTACGAAGAGGAATTGTACTCCCACAACCGTTTTCTTGAAAGGAGAAAGTGAGTCTGAATTCATGTCTATGTAGATTGTACTTTGAAAATTTATTCAACTGCAAAGATACGTTTTCTTTTTTTAACACAAACAATATTCATCACTTTTTTGTGCTTCATCCCTTAAATGCGCAGACGAGTTCCATCTCTGTCGGCAACAAGCGTGTGAGTTGTGTGTGATGTGTTTTTTACAGGTCTTTTCCTGTCAGCAAAAATTTGTAAGAGGATTATCGCACAGGTTTTCTTGTCAAAATCCTTGATAATTCAAAGGGAATTTGACTTCAGTGGAAGAATGGCAAGGCGATTTTGACAGGATTTGTCACCAGACAACTCTTCCATGACAGAGAATGCTCTTTCCCTGATGATAAAAATCTCTCATATCTTCTTTATCTATAACAACTTGCGCTTGCACTAACACTTGATGCTTGTCAGGTCAAAAACGCACGCATGGTTCGTTGGTCATCGCACCATTGTTCATTGGCACTTGCACCATTGTTCGTTGCCACTTGAAGCATTGTTCGTTGGAGCATGGAGAACGCTTCGGTCATGTGGTATGTCAGATGGTGGGGAAATCCTGTCATTTCATCCTTTCAAACGCTTGCCTTTATTCACTCTCCCCATAGAAGAAGGAATTCAAGTTTGACAAACTCGGGCTGATTGCTGAACTTGAAAACAAAAAACAGGTATATGTCGTGACCAGCAACCATATGGTAGAAGAACGGCAACTATATGGTATTTACTCACGAACTATATAGTAGAAAAAAAAGGTGATGTGCCTTTTAGGAAAAAGGAAGAATGCGCTATAAGCACAAAAAGTATGTGGACTTCGTTGGTTCTTGAAGTCCACATACTTTGCCTTTGAAGTCCACATACTTGGACTGTGGGGTTGGTTCAGTCTTTTGGCGCGGTGGATTTCTCCAACTCACGCTGTTAGCTGGCATGACTCTTTCTCTTGAATCATCTGAAGGAAATATTGGTGCATCCCGAGATGGTCTGTCAGTTCAGGATGGAAGGATGTGGCGAGTTGTTTCCCTTGTCTGGCGGCCACAATATGTCCATCCACAGTGGATAGGGGATGACATTGTGGAGAAAGGATTTTCTCTATGTAAGGAGCACGGATGAAAGTCATGGGTATGTGCCCCTCCAGTCCATCCACCTTTCCGTCGGTGTGGAAACTTCCTAACTGTCTGCCATAAGCATTTCTTCTCACCTCAATATCCATAGTGCCTAAATGGTCTTTGGATAAGAGAATCATTCCTGCACAAGTTCCAAATACTGGCAGTCCATTGAAAATGGCCTCTCGAATGGGGTGGAACAAACCAAGTTGCTTGAGTAGCAACATCTGTGCGGTGCTTTCTCCTCCTGGAATGATGAGTGCGTCTTTGGGTTTCTGCCAATCGGAAAGTTGGCGAATCTCATGTGTCTGCACTCCCAGTTGGTGCAGTATCTGCTCATGCTCGATGAATGCCCCTTGAAGGGCTAAGACAGCAATGTTCATTCGCCTCTTTTTGCCATTAGGAGTTCAATTTCCTGCTCGTTGATGCCTACCATTGCTTCTCCCAAATCTTCAGAGAGACTTGCCAGCATCTTGGCATCCTTGTAGTTGGTCACTGCCTGCACGATGGCTGCGGCTCTTTTGGCTGGATTTCCGCTCTTGAAGATACCGCTTCCCACAAAAACACCTTCTGCGCCCAGCTCCATCATGAGGGCTGCGTCTGCAGGTGTGGCTACTCCTCCTGCGGCAAAGTTCACTACAGGAAGTTTGCCTGTTTCGTGTACTTGGCGCACCAGCTCGTATGGTGCTTGCAGTTGCTTGGCTGCTTCGAAGAGTTCATCTTCACTCATGGATACAAGTCTTCTGATTTCGCTCTGCATGAGTCGCATGTGGCTCACGGCCTGCACCACGTCTCCTGTGCCAGGTTCACCCTTGGTTCTGATCATGGTTGCTCCTTCTGCAATTCGTCTCAATGCTTCTCCCAGATTCTTGGCACCACACACAAAGGGCACGTCGAATTTGGTTTTGTCGATGTGGTAGATGTTGTCGGCAGGACTGAGTACCTCGCTTTCGTCGATGTAGTCAATCTCGATGGCTTGCAGAATCTGTGCCTCTGCCACATGTCCAATTCGGCATTTAGCCATTACGGGAATGCTTACAGCCTCCTGGATTCCTCTGATCATCTTGGGGTCGCTCATGCGGCTCACACCTCCTGCCGCACGAATGTCTGCGGGAATGCGTTCGAGTGCCATTACTGCACACGCGCCTGCTGCTTCAGCAATGCGTGCCTGTTCGGGTGTGGTCACATCCATGATTACTCCGCCCTTCAGCATCTGAGCCAATTGACGGTTCAAGTCTTGTCTTTCGTTTGCCATTTTATATTGATTTTAATTAGGAATATGCGTTGTTCTTGATGAAAAACGCTGCAAAGGAACATTCTTTTGGTTGGATGACCAAACGCATGTCCTTTTCTGTCAAACAAAAAGTCAATCTTGTAAAATGAGGATGAGGCTTGAGGAATTATTCCATGTGCTGACGGTATTCGCTTGGAGATATTCCTTTTAGGGATTTGAAATAGCGGGAGAGGTGTGTTTGTGAAGAAAAGCCCATCTCGGCAGCAATCTCCTTCAGGGGTTTCTGTGTGGTGGAGAGCAGGGTGGTGATCTCTTGAATGATGCGTTCGTTGATGATGGCTTTGGGGGAGCGACCGCTGAATCGACGGGTCACCTGTCCAAGATAGCGTGGGCTGACATTGAGTTGTTCGGCATAGAATGCCACATCGGCATAGTGGTGGCAGAACTGTTCTACCGCATCCAGAAATTGGTTGTAGCGTTCACTGCTTCTGCTGCTTTCCTCCACATAGTCGGCAGGCAGTTGTTTCATGAAGGAGCGTGCGTGATGAATAGCCTCCTTCACCTCTTCGCCTCGACTCAGGTAGAATGCCACAGCCGATGAGAGATGATTGGCATCACCGTGTTGGCGGTTTGCATTTGGCAGGTCGGAAGGCTCAAGAACAACTGTACACATGGGGATGAGCAAGCGTTGGATGGCTTCGTGCACCGCAGGAGAAAGCAGTTCGTCTCCTTGTGAGGACTTGGTCACAGGGGCATACACGATATGTTTGGGATGGTATTGGCGCAAGAGGTCTGTAACGGTCTCCACCACGTTCTTATTGTGTAGCAGGCCTACCTTGACCACTTGGGGCTGAAGGTCATTGATGATTGCCTCCATTTGGCGACGTACCATTTCGGGAGAGAGATCGTAGAAATCCTGAATGCCCAACGTGTTCTGCACAGTGATAGAGGTGATGACCGAAACCGCCACTCCGCCTAACTGACTGATGAAACGGGTGTCGGCTTGTATGCCAGAGCCACCCGTTCCGTCAGAACCTGTTATAGTCAAAATTGTATGACCCATGTTCAGATTGTATGATATTTATCGTTGGTCATTTGTTTTACGATTGTCCCATCTTCATCATATTATGATAGTCCATCTATGAGTCCGTTCTCGATGGTGATGCGCTCAGCCTGTGGTGACTTGGAGAGACCTGGCATGCGCATAATGTCACCAGCAATGGCAACAATCATCTCAGAACCAGAGTTGATCACAAGGTCGCGGATATTGACATTGAAGTCCTTTGGACAGCCATAGAGATTCTGGTCGGCAGAGAATGAATACTGAGTCTTGGCAATGCAGACAGGATAGTTCTCCAGTCCGAGCTTCTCAATGCGCTGGAGCATCTTCTCGGCAGATTTGCCGTAGGTCACAGAGGATGCGCCATAAATCTTCTGGCACACTTTCTCGATTTTGGTCTTGATGTTGTCGGTGTCATCATAGGTGAGCGTGAGGGGCTTGCTTGGCTGGTTGTTGATTGTATCAACTACTATTTGGGCCAACTCCTTTGCGCCCTCGCCTCCTTCAAGGAATGCGTTGTTGATGGCAAAGCCTACACCAATCTCTTCACAGTGCTTGCGCACGAGTTCGAGTTCCTCATCCGTGTCGGTGGCATATCGGTTGAAGCATACCACCACACTCTGGCTGAAGCTCTGCATGTTGTGGATGTGACGGTCCAGATTCTCGCAGCCCTTTGCCAGACCTTCCATGTTGGGCTCTTTGATGAGTTCCAGAGGCACACCTCCGTGCATCTTCAAGCCCTGTGTGGTGGCTACCACCACAGTCAGTTTGGGCTGTAGGCCACTCTTTCTGCATTTGATGTTGAAGAACTTCTCAGCACCGAGATCGGCACCGAATCCTGCTTCTGTGATGACATAGTCTCCAAAGGTCATGGCCATTCGGGTGGCGATGATTGTGTTGCAGCCATGTGCGATATTGGCAAAAGGACCTCCGTGCACAAAAGCAGGGGTGTTCTCTGTGGTCTGCACCAAGTTGGGCTTGATGGCATCCAACAGCAGAACGGTGATAGCACCACCTACTCCCATATCTTTTACACGGAAAGGAGTGTCGTCAGCCTTGATTCCAAGGATGATATTGTCAATGCGACGGCGCAAGTCATCTACATCTTTAGATAAGCAGAGGATTGCCATGATTTCAGATGCAGGGGTGATGTCAAATCCTGTTTCTGAAATAACACCGTCAGTCTTGCCGCCCAATCCTGTGATCACATAGCGAAGATTGCGGTCGTTGATGTCGAGCACTCTCTTCCACAGCACTTCCTTGAGGGCAAAACCCTCCTCCCTGTGAAAGTAGATGTAGTTGTCCAGCAGGGCTGCAATCATGTTGTGCGCAGAGGTGATGGCATGGAAGTCGCCTGTGAAGTGAAGGTTGATCTTCTCCATGGGAAGCACCTGCGCATAACCACCTCCAGCGGCACCACCTTTCACGCCAAAGCAAGGACCGAGGGAGGGTTCACGCAAGGCACACACGGCTTTCTTGCCAAGTTTGTTGAGACCTAGTGCGAGCCCTATGCTCACAGTGGTCTTGCCAATTCCTGCCTTTGTTGGAGTGATGGCGGTCACCAGAATGAGGTTGCTCTTCTTCACCTTTTCCTCGTCCATGAGATGGTTCGGAACCTTTGCGATGTATTTGCCATACATCTCCAATTCGTCTGTTGGAATGTGGATGTGTTTGGCAACATCTACGATGGGGCTAAGTTTGCATTCTCTTGCTATTTCAATATCTTTCTTCATAATGTATGTTGATGAGAACATTATTAGTTGGCACAAAGATAACAAAAAAGGGCGATATACTCGCCCTTCTTTGATGAATATTAGTTCGTTTTTGTCCGTTTTCGTTATTTCATCATCCTGATTGTACTCTTTTTGTTTCTCTCACTTTCCATGTGAAGAAGATAGACGCCCTTGCTCAGATTGAGTTTTGCAAACGTGGAAGCCACGTTGCACTTCTTCGCTGTGAAGTGGCCAACCACCATCCCTCCAGTATTGACCACCTGTGTTTTCACTGTCTCGTTGTCATCAATCTCACTCACACCTGTCATCAATTCATCATACTTGCTCTGATCGAAATGGAGTAGCAGTTTACCCTCCTGTATCTTACTGGTGTCCCAGCGGTAATAGGCTGGAAGTTCTGGCAGTTCGTAGTTGAGTTCCCCCTCTATCCTCACCGATGTCACATTGGTCCAGAGCAGAAAAGAGTCTGGTTTGGTCTCATCGGTAGTGAGGTTCTTCATGGTACTTTCGTTGATGAAAGGTGCAATGGTCGTGCCAGAGGCAAGTTTCAGTGTGGCGATATTCTTGATGTGAGCGTTGTTGATGATGGTGCTCATGCCCTGATATAGCCCTGTCACCAGTCGTCCTGTGCTGCCAAAGGTTACGTTCTTCCCTCCAAAATCCAGACTGCCTGATGTGGCCAAAGCGGAACGTCCAGGCTGCAATGTGCCATTGATAGTGTAGGAACTATTGGTGAGCGAGGCATTTGTTTTTGAGATGCCAGAGAGTGTTGCTCCTTTGCCCACGGTGAGCGCGCCCTTGCCTAAGGTTGCTCCAGAGTTGAGGTGAAGTATTCCTTCGGAGATGCTGACAGCACCTGTCGTTGTCCACGCACCGCTCACAGTCATCTTGCAACTGCCCCTCTTGGTGAAGAGGTCAGTCTCTACCACCGATCCCTCAAAGGTGAAGTCACCCCTGTCGAGGTTGTTCCCCACCATCCATGTGTTGGCTTGTGCGCTCACGCCATTGCGGAAAGCGCAGAAGCCACCCAGTTCTCCCTTGCCTGTCACAGCACCCATTTTGAGTGTTCTTCCTGAGTTCTGCACAATCACATCCTCTGGAATGTCGAGTGTGAAGGTCTCTCCTCCATTGCCAGTGTCGAGTGTGAAACGCTTGTCTGATGCTATGGCTGCTCTTGCCACGAGCGTGCCGTTGAAAGCAGAGAGGTTCAATTGGAGAGGTGTGCGTGTGGCCACCCATCCACTGCCTTGCTCTCCTGCTGAATAGACTTCAATCTTTCCCTCACCTGTAATCTTGTTGGAGTAAGTGGCACGGTTAGCAGTCCACCAGTATCCCTTTTCTCCACTTCCTATGGTGATTTCATTCGTTGTTCCCACTTCGTCTCTCAGCGTTCCGCCCCTCAACTCCACAATCTTGGCGGCATTGCCCGAGTGGTTTTGAACTGTACCCTCATTGATGATCATCTTCCCGAGGTTTGCGCCAGTAGCGTAGGTCTTCAGCCAACCTCCGCCTTTCTTGGTGAGAAGCGTGCCATAGAAAGATGCGTTCTGTGAGAAATCTGCTGCATGAAGGATGACGCCACCTTTCTCTGTCTGGAATCGGATGGGCGAGCCATTTGTCACGGTGGCTGTGGCTTGCAGGGTGGCACCATTTTCCATGATGAACTTGTCGGCGAGAGTGCTCACTGCCCCCAAATTGCCAGTAGCCTTGTTGGCGTTGGAAAGTGTGGAAACCTTCACCACACCGCCTCTCAGGTAGTTACCGCCCGTATAGGAGTTTTCTGTTGCAATGGTCAGTGTGCCAGTGTTTTCTTTTTCCAGCACACCTGTTGTGATGGCAGCATTGCCTGCAAGGGCATAATCCTTGGTAGCGTTCACCTTGATGGTGTTAGGAGCCAAATCTTCAGTGAGGGTGATGTTGGTCTGGGTCGCTTCATCGGTGAAATTCACCACGTCGCCCTTCACGAAGATGCTTGCTGCCATTGTTTCATCTCCGTTCACTCGGAAGTTTTCAGTCTTGGCAAAATCCCAGTCGGCAGAGTTGCTGCCAGTCCAGATGATTTCTGCTGCATCTCTCACACCCTCCAGAGTAAGGACAATATTCTTGTTCTCATCCATAGTGAGACTCTTCTTAAAGTCGCTCAGCCCCTCAATCCTGATGTCTTCAAGCGATCCTGCAAGTTCATCGACACTTCCGATGATGTATGTTCCAGGAGCGAGCCTGCTTTCTCCCTCCGCAGGGTGAGCCACAATCTCAATCACGGGCTGCAAATCTCTTGGTCCTGTGGTCATCCACACTTCCTCTCCTGCTTTGGTTTCAATCGTCAGTCTTTTGACATGGATTCTGTCTGCCTTAAGTCCGTCTGAATAGAGGTCAATCTCAAGTCTTGAGCCAAATCCCATGATATAGTTTTCGTTGATGGTCACCTCACCTGCCTGCTCCTTCCCTCCAGGTCGCACCACTGAGGCATAGTCAGCCCTGATGCTCTTAAACACGCCTCCGTTGGAGTTGAGTTCAGCAAAGCGGTTCAGCCACAAAGCCGACTTTTTCAGCGAACCGTCAAAGTTGAGGCTTCCTGCCCACACATCCGTGTTGCCCGTATTGTCCATGTCCACCTTCGGCAGGGCAAGCATGCCTTCTCCCTGTTTCACAATGCGAGTGTCGCCACTCAGTGCGCCACCTGTGACAGTGCAAATATAATAGGTGTATTCAATCTCGTCAGTTCCGTTGGTCTTGTTGCTGTTCTTGCCCTTTACCCATGAAGGCACGTTGAAAAAAGCTACGCTGGGTGATGCACCCTCTTGGATGCTGACCTCTGAGTCGGATGTCTCACACACGATGATTTGCTTTTCATTCATCGCTGTGCTGATTGTTCCTCCATTCGCCACCTCTGTGCGGTCAGTCATGGTGAGAGGAGGGGGAGCGATGGTGATGCCCTCCAGTTCTCCAATGAAGTAACTCTTGTGAGGAGGCTGATTGTATCCCACGACCTGAGTCACCATTGCATTGCGATACTGATGGTCGTGCCAGAGGGTGGGGATGCGGTATTTAGTGGCGTGTGGAGTTGTGAAGATGCGCAGTTTCAGGTTGTCGGCTGTTCGCATCACGATTTCCTCTCTCCAGTCGCCGAAGATGTCGGCAATTGCGCCAGCATTGTTTTTTGTTCCGTTGATGGTGAGGCATCCATCCGAGTTGAACAAGCGTCCTGAAGGATACTTGTAGATGGCGGCTGCTCGTCCCTCGTTGGCACTGCCAGGCGAGTCATATACCTCATCGTTGAGGTCTCCGTCCCAATAGATACGCTGGTTCAGGTGACTCCAGAAAAGCGCATCGTTCGAGCCTCCAGGTGCAGGGGCAATCTCTTTGTCTTTCACGGTAGATATGAGCCCGGAACTGACAGACCTGCCCATGCTGCCCACCATCTCGTTAGAGAAGTTCCCGCAGAGTGCACGCCCGTCATCACCTCCAGCCTTCAGCCGGTAGTAGATTTGTCCTGTGGTGGCATTGTAGTAGGTGCAGGCAGGGTTTGTTTCATTGCAGGTAAACTGTTCCTGCCCCTTTCTGTAAGGATCAAAGTCCGAGCAGTGCTGTGCATCCCCATGCCCCAATCCTGTGGTGCATAGCCCCTTTCCATTGTCGTCAATCACCATTGAGCCAAACACAATCTCGTCTCGCCCGTCCCAGTCCACATCTGCAATCGCAAAGTTGTGAAAGCCATTGCCAAACCAGGGGCTACCGCCATTGTATTCATTCCATCGCCAGCGCAGTGTCAATTCGTGAGTGGCAGGATTCACGTCCAGCGCACACATCTTATGTCGAGTGTAGCAACCTCTTCCGAGGAAAATGCTAGGTTTGCGTCCGTCCAGATAAGGTGCGCCAAAATAGTGCTTGCTGGAGCGGTGTCCTCCGTCTCCTGCTTTGCCCCAAACAGTGCCGTAGTCGCTCTCCCCTGTCTCGAAACGGGGAAGAGGGTAATCCATAGGCGTGAACTGGCTGCTCGACTTGTCCCAGCCGTAAGGCTCGCAGGTCTCCCCGTTCAAGTAGAGCAGGTACTCCGCCCCATTGCAGGTATATTCGTCTCTTGGAGCCACATAGTTCATGTTGCCAATGTTCACCACCTCGCCACTCGCCAGATGGAGAATCATGTTGTCTGCACCTCTCATGAGGCACTCGGCCTTTCCGTCCATGTCCCAATCGTATGTCACGAGATCCCACTGCTCGTCAGGACCAGCCATGAGGTTGGGACCGAGGTCTATCCACCAAAGTCTCCTGCCATCCAACGTGTAGCACTCATAGTGGTGAAACCTCGTGGTGTTGCTCGCATTACGTATGTCGCCCGCATAGTTGCGCTTCACAAGAAACTCCACCACGCCATCGCCATCCACATCGCCCAGCGACACGTCGTTGAGCACATACAGGCTCGTCACGTCACTTCCGTTGCGGTCTACGACAGGTGCCATCTCGATGTCGAAATATCCATTTTCCCATCGGGTAATTTCCTTGCTCTTCAGGTTTGTCGCCTCGTTGCCCTTCACGACAGGCACTACATGATAGCGACTGTTGGAAGTGCCACCCGAGTGACTGTAGTTCGATGCCTCCAGGTTCTTGGCAAGCAGAGCGCCGTTGCAATAAAGATTGTAGGTGACGTCATAATACTCTTCGCCCAGCACTCGCCAACTCACGAGGTTGCCGCCCTGAGCCCCAGGAACAGCAACAATGCCACGGTCTATCTTGTCGGTAAAGCGTTGCGCAAAGCCCATGAGGGCTGACACCACAAGCAGAAAGGTTAATCCAATTCTTTTCATAAATAGGGTAGTTAGTTTTACGGTTATGATTGTTTTCAGTGTTGTTCTCGCCAGTAGGAAGAGTGCTGGAGGTTGATTTTCCAGCATTCTTCCTCGAGTCCCTTTTAGGATGTTGCAAAGTTAAGCATTTCTGCGCTATCTCGCAACCATTTCGAGTAAATCTTTTCCAGAAAGCTTGTAGCTTCCATCCGTTCCTGCCAGAATGTTTTCAGCCAGATTGCGTTTGGTCTGGTGCAGGCGGATGATTTTCTCCTCAATGGTGTTTTTGCTCACGAGGTGGTAGGCGGTCACTGCCTGCTGCTGACCTATGCGGTAGGCGCGGTCGGTGGCTTGCTGCTCAATGGCGGGATTCCACCACGGGTCGAGGTGGAACACATAGTTGGCTCCCGTCAGGTTCAGTCCCAGTCCTCCTGCCTTCAAACTGATGAGGAAGAGTGCATTCTCCCCGTTTTGGAAAGCCTGCACCATCTCAGACCTCTGCTTGAGCGGCACACTGCCGTCGATGTAGAAATACCTCATGCCCAGTTCGTCCAGTTTTCTGCGCACGATGTCGAAGAAGCCCACAAACTGACTGAACACCAGCGCCCTGTTGCCGCCCTCCGTCACTCCCTGCAGCAGTTCTACCAGCGCAGTGACCTTCGAGCATTCGCCCGTCCATTTGGGCTCGATGAGTTGCGCACTGCATGCCGCTTGGCGCAAACGGGTGATTTCAGCCAGTACGTGCATGTTTACCTCGCCCCCCGCCGATTGCAACATCTTCTCAGCCCTCGTGCGTATGCTCTCATAGATGGCGATTTCCTCGCGGCTCATCTCCACCGTCTGATAGATTTCCGTCTTCTCGGGCAGTTCCTTCAGCACGGCCTGTTTGGTTCGTCTCAACATAAAGGGGTGCACAATCCTCTCCAGCTGTTCCTGCTTCTCCCTGTCCTGATGCCCCTCGATTGGGATGATGAATTTCTGTGAGAAATGCTCATAAGTACCGAGCATCCCAGGGTTCACAAACTGAAACAGACTCCACAGTTCGCCCAGGTGATTCTGCACAGGAGTGCCTGTCAGCATCACCCTGTTGCGTGCCTGAATTTTCATGGCGGCTCCGCTCGTCTTCGCACCTCTGTTCTTGATGATGTGCGCCTCGTCCAGGCAAGCCACATTCCATTGCTTCCTGGTGATGTCCTCCTGAATGCTTAGCAGGATGCCATAGCTGACCACAATCACATCGCCCGCCTTTGCCTCCTCGATAGTTTGTTTGCGGTTGGCAGAGAAATTGAGTATCTGTACATTCAACTCGGGTGCAAACCGCTCAATTTCCTCCTTCCAGTTGGGAACAACCGAGGCAGGAGCCACCACCAGCGACGCTCCCTCCTCCTTCTTCAGAAGGAAGAACGTGATGGCCTGAACCGTCTTGCCCAGACCCATGTCGTCAGCCAGCAAAGCGCCTGCCCCCCACTTGTTCAGTCGGGCAATCCAGTGGTAGCCCTCCCGCTGATAGGGGCGCAGGCTGGCATTCAGCCCTTCGGGCACAGGAGGAGTGTAGTGCGAAGAGTCCAGAATACGCTGGCGAATCTCGTCCAGTTTCTCGTCCATCTTCAGGTGCAGCTCGCCATGCAGGATGTTCTCCCCCATCATTGCCGCCGAGAACGGGGAAATCTTGATCTTGCCGTGCTCCCGGTTGGCAATGGCGTCAAGTGCCTTGAGCTGTGACTTGAGTTTCTCGCTTAGCGTGAGAAAGTCGCCCTCGCCAATCTGCACATACTTGCCCTTGCTCTTGCCCACCAGTTCCAGCAGTTCGCCGATGCTGATTCGGGTGTCCTCGTCTATGTCTATGTCTCCCTCAATGTCAAACCACTGCCCACGCTGTTTCAGCACCCCGCTGAATGAGCTTGCCCCTCTGGAGAGCGGTCGGATTCTGAATCCCTGTCCCTCAGGCCATTCGGCATAGAAGGTGTCGGGGTGGCGCTGAATCATCTCCACCAGATCGAGCATGAACTCAGGAGGGTAGGACTCCCCCTCATAATGGTCAAGATGCCCGTCATAGCCTTCATCCCGCCAGAAAGCCGCTACGAGGTCCAGATTCTGCCGCTCCATCTCCATGTTGCGTCTTACCCTCATGCGCCCTTGCTCATTCTCGTCAATGACGACACGCTCGCCCCTTCCCAGTGGAAAGGTCTTCCTTCCCCCAGGCAACGGGCGCACTAGTGCTTCCACCTCCCAGTTACCACCCTGCTTCGGGCTGAGCCTGAAGCCCACGCTCCACTCTCCGTCCACCAGCGGAAGGGTGCTTCCTCCCTCGATGAGCGAGGAGTGCAGTTCCACCTTGCCGCCAATCTTCTCCAGCAGGCTGCGCAGGGTGGGTTCAGCCTCCAGTGGCAGACTGCCCAGTTGTAGTAGTTTTACGTAATATCTGCGTATATCCTCAGGAATTTCGATGACGCTATAGTGAGTGGCTGAATCCTCCACCACCACAAAACCCTCGCTAGCCTTGCCCTGGGGCACATTCGACTTCACCACAAAGCGGTCGTCCTCCCTTTCCACCATGAGATAGGGAATATCACGGTCCACCCTCACCAGACTGTAGGGTGTGCTTCCTCCCACATACAGGCGGCTCTCGTCCACCATCTCTTCTATCACATCCTCCAGCCTCAGTTCCCAGTGGTCGCTGTGGTTCAGCCTCGCCAGAATCCTGCGGTCTGCATTGTTCATGTAGGGCACATCCCCCTTGCGGTAGCGGGTGTCATTCAGTCTCTTGCCATTGCCCCACGCCCCGTTCTTCAGTTTCGTCTGCTCCCTCACCTGGATAAGTGCAGATTCGGGTGACTCTCTTAGATACATCAGGCGGATGTCCTGTACCTCCGCCTCCCTCGTATTTCCGCTCGCCTCGTCGATGAGGTTCTCCAGAACCGACTCCCATTCCGTCTTGTGTGGAATGCTTGCAAGTACTGGTGTGCCGCCGAAATGCCTCTTTAGCGACTCGCGCTCATCATCGTAGAGAGGAATGTAAGGCATCATCTCGTGTTGCAAGATGGCCAGACGGGGCATGCAGAGTTCCACATCCATTTGGGCAGTGGAATAGCCCAGATAGTTGGCGAGCAGAAAAGAGAGCGGTCTGTACACTTCTGTGCGCTCGCCCGACAGGCTCTCCTCATACATCCTCATCACCTGCTCCTTGTGTAGTACCTCGCTGATGCTACAGGCGTCTTCGGCAATCACCCTCGCAGGCAGTAGTGTCTCGTCCTTCCTCACCTCCATGTTCGCCACCAGTTCCCTGAGTTTGCTCTGACACACCTCAGCCCTCCTCCTCTCCCGCTCATTCTCCTCGCTCTGCTCTTCTCCCGTGTGAGCCACCTTTGCCATATAGGCAGTGGCAAGGAAAAAGCAAAGCAACCCATTCTGGAAGTAGCCTCGCGCACCATTGTCCCTCTGCTGAATCTTCAGAGCCTGCTCAAACCACGACACAGCCTCCGTCAGCCTGCCCGCACACAAGTTGCGCAGCGCACCCAGAGAATAGCCTGCGGAGATATTCTCATAGATGCCCCCAGCAGGAACTTTCCCCGAGGCAATATAGTCATAAAGTTCAATCTCAGCCAGAATCTGACACCTCGTTGCCTCAGTTATCGACTGGTATTCGCCCACCACCCTTGTAGCAAGCGCAGTGTCCACCACCATGTCGCGACTTGTGAAGTGGTTGCAGAATAGCGAGAACAACTCCACAAAACTCTCTGAAGGCAGATGGGCAAACAGTGGCTCGAACCGAGGCTCTGTTAGCAGGTTCAGGAAGAGATGCACCACCTCCCTGCTCAACTTGCCCGCCTGCTCGCATACTCTGTAGTCAGTATCCACCAGTTCCCTCACCGCCAACCTCACTTGTGTGTAGGCATTCTCGCTGGCAGGCTCATGCTTGCGATACTGGGCCGCCAGATCCTGTCGGCAGGCGTGCAGATACCACAGCGCAGGCACCACATCGTCCGCATTCACCCCATAACGGGGCGTGCGCTTCGTCCAGTCTCTGCCCTCTTCCGCTAGCATCCCCGAGGTCACCAGTTCCTCCAGAGCCACTGTGCCGTCGAAAGTGGCGAAACAGTAGTGTCCCAAGACATAGATCACCTCGTCCATCCTCTTGTCTTGCCCCATTCCCACCTGCACTTGGAAACACAGCAACCTCTGTGCATCCTCGCTCAGTCTTTCATATTTATCAAATGATATCATCCTCCAGTCAATTTTGAGTAAAGCGTGCAAAGATACGAAAAAGTGTGAGAAAAAACAAGGGAAAATGCTATTTTCATCTGCTTTTTCGAACGGAAGACCCTTCAGCGACAATCCAACAACAGCAGATGAACACGAAAAAAGTGAAGGGCGATTTTCGTGAATTGTGAATTTTCATGCTTTCTCGCTCGCGTATCTTATTATTATATATTATCTTGAGTTCGACGAATTCAGAAGATGAACAACCTATTTCGATAGGTGTCTCTCGGAGGGCCTCATTTCTGCCCCTTTTTTGATTATCAGTGCCGTCAGGCCTGTGTCATCAGTGAAGACCGACAAGAATCATCAGTGAAATCTCTTTTCTATTGATATAGCAAAAGTAAGGAGTGGTTTGTTAGCATCATCAAAAGAAAAAGTTTGGCGGTCACTGTTTTCTGTTAGTTTCTTGTCAGGACAACTATCTCAATTGTCTCAATCTCGCCCCTTCTGATATGTTCCTAAGACCTCCGATTCAGATTTTGATTTTTTACCCTCTTATGCCACAGTACACATCTGGGGGAGTGTGATTGAGACAAGTGAGAAAGCAATTTCGTTATCAATACACCCTCCCCATACTTCTGCGATCCTTCGATATGCCTTCGATATGCCTTCGAGATGGGTTTGGGATAATTAAAGTGAGTTCGACGAATTGCATCTGCCTTTAAATTTGGTGATCCACAAAAATCGCATTCTGGACATTTCTACCACGAGGAGTCTTTTTTATTGCTCTTTTCTGTCTTTTGATTCAATGCTGGATATTCTTTCTCGAAAGACCTGTGTGGAAAGAAGAAAAATCCATAAAAAATGAAATATAGATACAAGAAAATTTGGAAGTGATGGAAAAATTCTCTAACTCTGCGCCAGAAATCAGAACCACACACCCACCATGACCCTCTCAGCGCAAAGAGGACATCTCATTCCATGTGGCAATTTTCGCAGTGGTGGCGTCGCTCTCATTCCTCTCCGTGCCACAAAAGGGGAAAGTGAAGGGTGAAGAAGCCGAAGCCGTTATTTTCCGAAGCCACCCCGAAGCCTCGCTGAGGTTGCATGAGATGCAGGAGGAATACAAAAAAGGGGGAGCGGTTTGTGCCGTCCCCCCCCTGATATGAGTTGCTTTTGTGGAATCGAGGTCACTTGCGAGTGACGTAAGAGCCGTCGCGGGTATCAACCTCTATTTGGTCGCCCTCGTTGATGAAGAGGGGCACGCGAATCTCAACGCCTGTCTCGAGTGTGGCTGGCTTGGATGCGTTGGTGGCAGTGTTGCCTGCAAAGCCTGGCTCGGTGTAGGTGACAGCCAAGACAACCTTGATGGGTGCTTCTGCTGTGAGGATAGTACCTGTTGATTCGTCGATGGAAGCCATCACGTTCTCGCCCTCCTTGAGGAAGTCGCCGCCAGTGATGAGGTCTTTGGAGATATTGACCTGCTCGAATGTGTCGTTGTTCATGAAGACCATCTCTTCGCCCTCCTTATAGAGGTATTGGAACTGCTGGTGTGAAACCTGCACGTCGTCAAGCTTTGCTGATACAATCCATGTGCGCTCAAGTACACGCCCGTCCTCCACGTTGCGGAGCTTGGTACGCATCACTGTGTTGCCCTTGCCTGGTTTAACGTGCAAGAAGTCGATTACTACATAAATCTTGCCGTCGTCAAGACGAAGACATATGTTTTTCTTGATGTCGCCTGCTAAAATAGCCATAAAGTTTATTAGTTTTTGAGTTTTAACTTGTTGAAATCGGGTACAAAATTACGTAAAATGATTAAAATGACAAAAAAAGTAGGTGTTTTTTGGCTTTTTCTTTTGCTGATTTCTTGAAAATCACTAATTTTGCAGTCGTTTTCCGTGTTTGCCGCAGCAATCATGCGGTGGAATGGGATGAAGAGCAATAGGATTAACAACAAAATTTATATAAGACAATGAAAAGAACTTTCCAACCTCACAACAGAAAGAGGGTAAACAAGCACGGCTTCCGTCTGCGCATGCAGACTGCTAATGGCCGTCGTGTTCTTGCTGCTCGTCGCAGGAAGGGCCGTAAGTCACTTACTGTATCAAGCGAACATCACGGCAAGTAATTTTGCCGATTGTGATACAAGAAGGCAGTGGTTTCAATGGAACTTCTGCCTTTTTTTTGTCTCTCTCACTTAATCGTAACATTTGTCCCGCATAAGTTACTAGCACTCGGCAATAAAAATGAAATATTTTCTCTTTCATTTTGTATTGTTCTCACTTAATCGTAACTTTGCACCATAAATATTATATGTACGCGCGAAATGGCTATTAAAAAATTTTTTACTGGAAAATCTGGCGCTAAATTTTGGGTGAATATCGTCTTGATGGTGTCGCTCGTGGTTGCTGTGCCTGTTGTGACGTTCTACATGCTTGATCACTTTACGCACCACGGCGAGAAGATTGAGGTGCCGAATGTGGTGGGTAAGTCGGTGGCTGATGCGGAAGAGATGCTGGGCGGAAGGGACTTGGTGGCCTTGGTGGTGGATTCGGTCTATGACAAGTATGCTCCTAAGGGGGCGGTGATGGACCAGTCGCCCAAGGCTGGCTATGAGGTGAAGGGCGGCAGAGTGGTTTATCTGACCGTGAACCTGATGGGCGAGCCGATGGCAGAGTTGCCTGATGTGGCCGCTCTGGGCTCGTTGCGCGAGGCGGTGTCGCTCTTGCAGTCGCTGGGCTTCAAATTGACTGCTCACGAACAGGTGGCGGGCAGGCCGAGAGATTTGGTGATTGGTGTGAAGCAGGGCGGAAGGAATGTGGCTGCGGGCCAGTCTGTTCCACGCACGAGACCGCTGACCTTGGTGGTTGGCGGTGGCGAGGTGGATTCAGCCTTGGTGGAGTATGAGGACTTTGAGTATGAGGGTCTTGATGGTGAGGGTGATGAGGGTGCTGGTGAGAATTTTGACATTGAGCTCTGATGACTTTGGTGGATATGGAAGAACTCGAACTTCAGTCTGATGTGGTGCTGGAGGATGGTCTGGAGGACGAGGAGACCTCGCAGCTGTATGAGCACTACAGGGTGGTGGCTGACAAGAAGCAGAAGTTGCTGAGGGTGGACCGTTTCCTGCTGGACCACTTGAGCAACACGAGCCGCAATCGGGTTCAGCGTGCTGCAGACGCAGGTTTTATCATGGCGAATGGAAAGCCTGTGAAGCGGTCGTACAAGGTGAAGCCTGACGATGTAATTCAGGTGATGCTGAACCGCCCTCATTATGAGAATAAGATTTCTCCAGAGGAGATTCCGCTGGATGTCGTGTATGAGGATGAGGACTTGATGGTCATTAACAAACCTGCAGGCATGGTGGTCCATCCAGGCTTTGGCAACTGGAACGGCACGATGCTGAATGCCATTGCGTGGCACTTGAAGGATATGCCTCAATATGACATCAATGATCCTGAGATTGGTCTGGTACACCGCATTGACAAGGATACGAGCGGATTGCTGGTGGTGGCGAAGACAGCTGTGGCGAAGACGCACCTGGGACTTCAGTTTTTCAATAAAACGACCCGACGCGAGTATCATGCGCTGGTGTGGGGCAATTTTGTGGAGGAGGATGGTCGGATAGAGGGCAACATCGCTCGTGATCCGAGGGATAGGATGAGGATGGCGGTTTTTCCTCCGGGGTCGGAGGTTGGGAAGAGTGCTGTGACTCATTACCATGTGTTGGAACGCTTTGGCTATACGACGCTGGTGAAGTGTGTGCTGGAGACGGGGCGTACTCATCAGATCCGTGCCCACATGCGCCATCTGGGTCATCCGCTCTTTAGTGATGAGCGGTATGGGGGTGATCAGGTCCTGAAGGGGCTGAACTCTGCAAAGTACCGTCAGTTTATAGACAACTGTTTTGCGATTTGCCCTCGTCAGGTGTTGCATGCCAAGACGCTGGGCTTTGTGCATCCCAGAACGGGCAGGGAGATGATGTTTGACTCAGAACTGCCTGAGGACATGACAGCCCTGCTGGAGAAGTGGAGAAGGTATGTTGTGAGTGAGGGCGTGTGAGAAAGTTGAATTGTGAAAAATATGAATTTTTAGGAGAAGGATTCTTCAAATCAAACATATAAGATGAAAAAAGTAATTGCAATCGTTGCCGGCGGTGATAGTTCGGAGCACGATGTGTCGCTGAGAAGTGCGGCTGGAATTGATTCATGGATTGACAAGGAACGGTATGATGTGTATATCGTGGAGGTGAGCCGCAAGGAATGGGTGGCGCATCTGCCTGGTGGCAAGCGTTCGCAGGTGTTCCGTCATGATTTCTCGTTCAAGGACGAGTGGGGAAGGGACATCAGACCTGACTATGCATATATCACGATTCATGGCACTCCTGGCGAGGATGGTACTCTGCAGGGCTATTTCGACTTGCTCGGCATTCCGTATTCTACCAGCGGTGTGTTGGTGGAGTCAATGACTTTCAACAAGTTTGCCCTCAACCAGTTCTTGAAGAGTTTTGGTGTGAGGGTGGCTGAGAGCGTGTTGGTGCGTGAGGGCCAGCAGGTGAATGTGGATGAGATTGTGGATAGGGTTGGCTTGCCTTGTTTCATCAAGCCTAACGCTGGTGGCTCAAGTTTTGGAGTGACTCACTGCAGAACGAAGGAGGGTGTGGTTCCGGCTGTGGAGAAGGCGATGAAGGAGAGTCCTGAGGTGCTGGTGGAGAGCGAGCTGAAGGGAACGGAAATCAGCAATGGTGTGTATTGCACGAAGAAGGGGGGCATGCATGTGCTGCCTATCACGGAGGTGGTGCCAGAGACTGATTTCTTTGACTATGACGCGAAGTATAACGGAAAGGTGCAGGAGATTACTCCTGCTCGTCTGAGCGATGACACCACCAAAAGGGTGCAGGCGCTTACGGCGGCTATCTACCGTATTCTGGGCGCATCGGGCATTGTCCGCATCGACTATATCATCTCGAAGAATGAGGAGGGTGTGGATGTAATCAATATGCTGGAAATCAATACAACTCCAGGCATGACTGTCACCAGTTTCATCCCTCAGCAGGTAAGGGCTGAAGGCGGTGAGATGAAGGAGGTGCTGAATGCCATTATCGCAGATAAATTATCATGACATTATCAGATTTTGACGATATTAGGCCTTATTCTGAAGGCGAAATGAAGGAGGCGTTTGAGGGACTGCTTGCCGACAGACAGTTTGACAGGATTCTTTCGGGCTTTCTTCCTCTTCCTAAGGGAATGAGAAACGGCATCTTGCGACTGTTGTTTATAGGAGTGAAGACTCCGCAGGACTTCCAGATTCGCTTCATGAAGCCGTTGATCTATTATCTGTTCCGCAAGGCTACGAGTGGCTATTCGTACTTCTTCCCCGAGTCGTTGGACAGAAGGGGACACTTCACTTTCATGTCTAACCACCGTGACATTGTGCTCGACTCGGCTTTTCTTGATATGCTGATGCTGAAGGATGGTTTTGCCAAGACCGTGGAGATAGCCATTGGCAACAATCTCTTGATTTATCCCTGGATTAAGAGGTTTGTGAGGATGAACAAGTCGTTTGTGGTGAATCGTGGACTGACTCCAAAGGAGATGCTCCGCTCGTCTGTCCACATGAGTCAGTACATGCACTTTGCCATCAACGAGAAGGGGGAGAATATCTGGATAGCCCAGCGTGAGGGACGTGCGAAGGACTCTGATGATCGTACGCAGGAGTCGGTGTTGAAGATGCTCAACATGGGCGGACCTACGGCGGGCAAGACTACGGCAGAGATCATCGCCAACTTGCGCCACATGAATATTGTGCCGCTGGCCATCTCGTATGAGTATGACCCTTGCGACTACCTGAAGGCAAAGGAGTTCCAGTGCAAGCGTGACATTCCAGGCTGGAAGAAGGCAAAGCAGGATGACCTTGTGAACATGAAGATCGGCATCTGGGGACAGAAGGGACATGTGCATTATCAGGCGGCTGAGTGCATCAACGGCTGGCTCGACACGCTGGACGCAGAGAAGATTGAGAAGGCTGACATCTTCCGCATGGTGGCAGAGCACATCGATCACGAGATTCATAAGAACTACCGCATCTATCCTATTAATCGTGATGCGCTGGAAGGAAAGGACAATGCCTATATAGAGTCGCGAGTCAAGATGGTGGATGTGGAGAACCCTGATGCTACTTTTCTGAGGGAGAAGATCACGGCCATGTATGCCAATCCTCTCCGCAACTACGAGAGGGCTACGGCGGAAAAGTAGTTTGGATAATGAGGAGGTTTTGGAACATAGCCTTGTGCATTCTTGGGCTGATGGCGAGCACTGCTTGTTCGGAGGACGGAGAGTGCTATCCGCCCATCATCACAGATTTGGTGGTGGTGGAGACTGATGCTCAGGGCATGGTGGAGACGGTGAGGATGGATCATGGAGAGCGTTTTCCTGTGCATCAGGCACTGAACTTCCATGTGGCAGACTCCTCGTTCAGGTGTATGGCTTCTTACACGCAGGATGCGGGCAAGGTCACTTTTTTTGACCTTGTGAAGGTGTTCTCGCAACCTCCCTATCCTGTGGATGACTACTATGTGGTAGTGAATGGGGTGGTGCATCACGATGCGAGCATGCTGCCTCGCCACCCTGTGAAGGTGATCAGCATGTGGAGGAGTGGTGGATACATCAATATGCACCTGGGTGTGAAGACGGCTGGCATGGGCTGGCATCAGTATGGCTTTTGCGAGGACAGTGTGCACCACTATTCGCTTCTGCATCAGCGGCCTGCTCAAGACGGACAGGCATATACGGAGCAGGTGTATCTCTCTATGCCTATTCCTGAAGAAGAGGAGCGTCTGACATTCTCCATCCATACGGATGAGGGTGTATATACACAAGTGTTTTAATAGGATTTTATGGCAAGAATATCAACTCAACAACATAAACGATTATGACAAGAGCAATCATTACGGTGGTGGGAAAAGACACCGTGGGCATTATCGCCAAAGTATGCACTTATTTGGCAGACAATCAAATCAACATCCTTGACATCTCTCAGACGATTGTACAGGATTTTTTCAACATGATGATGATTGTGGACTTGACCAAGTCTGTCAAGCCTTTTGATGTGATGAACGACGAATTGACCAAAATAGGTCAGGATACAGGCGTTCAGGTGAAGGTGCAACTGGAGGACATCTTTGACAAGATGCACAGGATTTAGGTGTGATTTGGGGTGAAAAGTGAAAAATGTGAATATTGTGAAAAAGTGAAAAGCCTGGTGTCCGTTTGCCATGGAGAGAAACAAGATGCTTTCTAAGTTCTTTCCGGTAAAATAGAGTTTTCTTGGAAACCAAGCGACCTTTTTTGATTTTCATTTTTTATAAGAAGCGGCGATAACACTGTTTACTTTTTAAAGAATAAGTTATGATTAATTTACAAGAAGTGCTCGAAACCAACAAGATGATCGAACAGGAGAATCTTGATGTGAGGACGATTACTATGGGCATTAGTCTTCTCGATTGTGCCGACAAGGATCTTGATGTCACTTGCGAGAAGATATATAAGAAAATCACAACATTGGCTAAGAATCTTGTCTCTACGGGAGAGGAGATTGCAAGGGGCTTTGGGGTTCCTATCGTGAATAAGCGCATCAGCATCACGCCCATCTCTTTGGTGGGGGGCGGTTGCTGTAAGACTACCGAGGACTATGTGAAGATAGCCAAGACGCTGGACGAGGCTGCCCGTGTGACTGGTGTGAACTTCCTGGGTGGCTATTCAGCCATTGTGTCTAAAGGTATGACCAAGAGCGATGAATTGCTTATCCGCAGCATTCCTCAAGCATTGGCTTGCACGGAGCGCATCTGCTCCAGCATCAATGTAGGTTCTACCAAGACGGGCATCAACATGGATGCTGTGAGGCTGTTGGGTGAAATCATCAAGGAGACAGCAGAAGCGACCAAGGAGGTGGACTCTTTGGGCTGTGCAAAGCTGGTGGTGCTCTGCAATGCGCCTGACGACAATCCTTTCATGGCTGGTGCTTTCCACGGTGTAAGTGAGGCTGATGCCATCATCAATGTGGGTGTGAGTGGTCCGGGTGTGGTGAAGTATGCCTTGGAGCAGATGGACAAGCAGGCTGGAGGCTTGGCTGATTTTGAGGTGCTCTGTGAGACCATCAAGCGCACAGCCTTCAAGATTACTCGTGTGGGTCAGTTGGTGGCTCAGGAGGCTTCGCACAGATTGGGTGTGCCATTTGGCATCATCGACCTGAGTTTGGCTCCAACACCAGCGATTGGTGACTCGGTGGCTGATATTCTCAAATGTATTGGTGTGGAACATCCAGGTGCTCCAGGCACTACTGCCGCTCTGGCTCTGCTGAATGATCAGGTGAAGAAGGGTGGTGTGATGGCTTCCTCTTATGTGGGTGGCTTGTCGGGTGCTTTCATTCCAGTGTCTGAAGATCAGGGTATGATTGATGCTGTAGAGGCTGGTGCACTCACCATCGAAAAACTTGAAGCGATGACCTGTGTATGTTCTGTGGGTCTGGACATGATTGCCATTCCCGGCGATACACCTGCCACATCTATTGCGGGCATTATTGCAGATGAGAGTGCCATTGGCATGATCAACCAGAAGACAACTGCTGTGCGCATTATTCCTGTGGTGGGCAAGAAGGTGGGTGACACGGTGGAGTTTGGAGGTTTGCTGGGCTATGCTCCTGTGATGCCTGTAAACACTTTCTCCAGCCAGCGTTTTGTGGACCGTTGCGGTCGTATTCCTGCTCCTATTCATAGTTTTAAGAATTGATAATTCATGGTTTGAGAAAGGATGTGTTATACATCCCTGCATTCCTATATGACATATCTCCGCATGCCTTATGAAAAAGTTCTTTCTTAGTTTATTGTTTCTGCTTTCTATCTTGCCAATGACCGCTCAGCGAAAGGCCAGTCTCGACATGGACTGGAGGTTCAGGCGTGGAGGAACTATCAATGCCGAACAGATGGATTATGATGATTTGCGTTGGCACTTGGTGACAGTGCCCCATGACTTTAGCATGGAGCCCTTGGTGAATGTTGCGGGTGATGCTCGTATGGCAGATGTGCAGGTGGGACCTTTTTCCAAACTGAGCATAGGCAACTGGGACACAGGCCAGACTGTGGGCGGTGAGGGATGGTATCGTAAGACAGTCGCATTGCCTGTGGAGGGCAACACGTCAATGGATACTTATCTCTCTCAGACTCGTGTAAGCATCCGTTTTGATGGTATCTACAACCAGTCGGAGGTGTGGGTGAATGGTGTGAAGGCCGCTTCAAATGTGTATGGCTACATGCCTTTTGTAGTTTGTCTCAATGAGATTCTTGCCGACAAAAGGAATCGTGATGCACGCAATGAAAGGGAGGTGACCATTGCTGTGAAGGCTGTGAATGAGGGCTTGAACTCTCGTTGGTATGCTGGTAGTGGCATTTTCCGCCATGTGTGGTTGGAGACAACCGAGATGCTCCATTTGGATGAGTGGGACACGTATGTGGACGGTTCGGAACTAATCAACAAAGGCAAGGATGCCAATGTGAAGGTGTTTGCTAAGGTGTTCAACGAGACCAATAGGACAAGAGTGGTCACATTGCACGTAGATTTGCTGGACGATCAGGAGAAGGTGGTGGCGCAGAACGATTTGGAGTTTGAAGTGCCTGCCATGAAGAAGGATGGTTTTGAAGTGGCTACAGAGATGACGGTGAAAGAGCCTCGTCTCTGGTCGGTCGATCAACCTTATCGCTATAGGGCGCGCGTGTCTATCCATACTTCGGGTGAGGAGAAAGATGCACTCTTGATTCCTTTTGGCATCAGAAGCATCCAGTTCTCTGCTGAGGAAGGTTTCAAACTGAATGGCAAACAGTTGAAGCTTTATGGGGGATGTGTGCACCACGACAACGGACTGTTGGGTGGCGCAGCCATTGACCGAGCAGAGGTTCGCAAGGTGGAGGTGCTGAAGGCTCAAGGCTTTAATGCCGTGAGATGCAGTCACAATCTGCCTTCAGAAGCCTTTCTTCATGCCTGTGATAGTTTGGGCATGCTTGTGATTGATGAGGTGTTTGACCAATGGGAAGAGGCAAAACGTCCTGACGACTACAGTCAATACTTTGCTCGCGACTGCAAGAAGGATATGGCTTTGATGGTGAGACGAGACCGCAATCATCCCAGTGTCATCATGTGGAGCATAGGCAATGAGATTGCTCAAAGAGCAGACGTGCCCCGTGGAAAGGAGATTGCGCTGGAGTTGAATCTGGCGGCTAACAATGAGGACCGCACTCGTCCCACGACAATGGCTGTCAATTCTTTCTGGGACAGACCTCTGTTCACATGGGAGAAGGATGTTCACCGTGTGTTTGACAATATAGAGATTGGTGGCTACAATTATGAGTGGAGGCACTATGTGGCAGACCATGATTCTTTCCCTGATCGTATCATGTATGGCTCGGAGTCTTTTCCGAAAGAGATGGCGCAGAACTGGAACTTGGTGGATAAGAACCCTTACATCATTGGTGACTTTGTGTGGACGGCTATTGACTATCTGGGCGAGGCTGGATTGGGATATACCTATGAGCGTTCGGACAATCAGTGGATTCAACTCCTCTCTTGGCCTTGGTTCAACTCTTGGTGCGGCGACCTTGACCTCATAGGCAATAAGAAGCCTCAGAGTTATTATCGTGATGTGCTATGGAAAAGAAGCAAGTTGAGCATGGCTATTCGTCCTTCAGTGACAGAGGGTGAGTATGAGGATGTGAGCCTTTGGGGATGGACTGCAGAAGAGAATCATTGGAACTTCGAGAAGGGCTACCTGCCCATCGAGTTGCGCCCCGAGAACTATCAGGTGACCAATGTTGTGGGACATCTGAAGCATGATGTGAATGGCTATAGAAGTGACTCACTCCGTGTGAATGTGTATAGCCGTGAACCCCGTGTGCGCTTGCTCGTCAATGATTCTGTCGTGGGTGAGAAGAGCACAGACCCAGAGACTTACACTGCTACCTTTACAGTGGCTTATGAACCAGGTTCAATCAAGGCAATGACTGTGCCGCAAACGAGGAAAGCAACTGCGGACAGTTTGGAGTATGTGACTGCATTGACTCCTGCCCGTATTGTGCTCAAGGCTGATAGGGAGGCTATTTCGGCTTCTCACAACGACCTTTCCTACATCGAGATACAGATAGAGGACGAGGAGGGACATTTGTGCCCTACAGCTGAAATTCCGCTTGAAATCATTGTGATAGGTAAAGCCAATGTGGTGGCA
>JAAYDO010000002.1 GCA_012729225.1 Bacteroidales bacterium
CTCAAAGATCAAATGCTTCCGAGCACAAGTGAAAGGAGTCAGAGACATCCCTTTCTTCATGTATCGTTTGTCGACAGTTTTGGGGTAGCATCCGTACATCTTCCCCACAGGGTTTGTCGGGTGCGCCTAAAAATGCGAATTTGGAGATAAAAATCTATAAAATAGTATGATTTTAGGCGAAAACAGTACAAAGGTAATATTTTTTTTATTATATTTGCACCAAAATTACTCAGTATGACATTACAAAAGTGGATTGAAGATAGAGCTATTCATGGCTTTCCTACGTTTTCTGTTGAGGATGTAAGGGCTGCTGACTTGTGCTCTTCAGAACAGATTCTTCAAAATGAACTTTCCAGACTTAGTTCAAACAAGACCATAGCTAGTGTTTATAGAGGTTATTACGTTATTATTCCCGTTCAATATATGTTGCGTGGATCTGTGCCAGCAACCTATTATATAGATCAGTTAATGTCGTTCCTGCGAAAGCCTTACTATGTATGTATGCTTAGTGCAGCAGAGCTACTTGGCGCAGCTCATCAACGTCCCCAGCAATTCTCTGTAATGACGACTTTTCCTAAGCGTAGGACAGTCTCTACTCGTAATGTAACCATTGATTGGTATTATCGGGATGGACTGCCAGAGGAAGCCCTGATTACAAAGAATACTGAAACGGGAACTATCCGTATATCAAATCCTCTTCTAACAGCCGCTGACTTAGTACAATATCAGCAACATGTAGGCGGATTGTCGCGAGTCGCCACCATACTTGAAGAACTTTCAGAGCAGATTGACATTAATAATCAGTTTGCGCCACTTGCAACTTATGTGAAAAAGGTTGTATGGCAACGACTTGGCTATATACTTGAAAATGTCGTTGGGGAAAAGAAGTTAGCAGATAAATTGTATGAACAGCTTCGTACATCATCTGGTTATTTCAAATATCAACCTTTGAGTACATCGGCAGAAGATAATCCATCATCCAGAGACAATCGATGGAAAATAAACATTAACGTAGAAATAGAAACAGACGATATATGATAAACAGAACAGCAATACAACAGTGGAGTGAGCATGCTCCTTGGATAGATAATGCACAGATTGAGCAAGACTTGATTATCTGTCGTGCCTTGGTTTCCATCTTTAGCGATGAGTTCCTTGCTTCGCAGTTGGCATTCCGAGGAGGAACAGCTTTGCATAAACTCTATCTCTCGCCTCAGCCACGTTACAGCGAAGACATTGATTTGGTTCAGATTACTCCTGGACCTATCAAGCCTATTATGTATCGATTGGGCGAGGTTCTTGATTGGCTGCCAGACAGGGTAACTAAGCAGAAACGATACAATAATACTATGTTGTTCCGTGTGGAGTCTGAAATACCGCCTACGGTACAGATACGTCTGAAAGTTGAAATCAATTGCTTCGAACATTTCAATGTACTTGGGTTGACAAAGATACCGTTCAAAGTGGAGAACTCATGGTTCACAAGAGAGGCAGAATTGACGACCTATCATTTCGAAGAACTCTTGGGAACTAAACTTCGTGCCCTTTACCAGCGCAAGAAAGGACGTGACCTTTTTGACCTTTATATCGCTTTACAACGAAAGGACGTAGATGTTGATAAAGTCCTTCAATGCTACAAGAAATATATGGAGTTCGTCGTTGACAAGGCTCCATCTTACAAGCAGTTTGTCAATAACATGCAAGAGAAGATGTCAGATCCTGAGTTTACCAACGATATGCAATCCCTTCTGCGTCCAGGTATAACATTCAATGCAAGCGATGCTTACCCATTGATTTATGAGACCTTTATTGATAGGATGGAAGGGAAGAGAGGTTAAAATATTATCCCTTTGGGCAAAATGTATAGGTCAAATAACAATTATTCTATGTATTTGTAGACAAATCCTTTTATAGTGACTATTGGTAATTACATATCTACTGGCAAATGTATATGGTGTGGTCGCACTATTGCTGATGAAGCATCTTTATCAAAACTAACAACTCTTCTTTATCCTATCCCAATACAGGAAATAATCCCTACCATTTTTTGCCAAATCATTAATAAATCCTCGTATCTCTGACTCTGTTCGTTCTCTTGTATACTCAGGATTAATAGCTTTCAACCTGCAAAAGTTCTCATTTACTATATGTGCCAAGCCATTAGGGTCTCTATTTAGGTCTACGAACCAATCAAATATGGTATCGGCAACCAATAAATGAAACGGACTAGAATTCTCAACACCATTATTCACCTCGTCCCGTATTGCGCCCGTTGCCTTGAAAGTATCAAGAGGATTCTTATAGTTATTATAAAATGGCGCACCCGACAAACCCTGTGGGGAAGATGTACGGATGCTACCCCAAAACTGTCGACAAACGATACATGAAGAAAGGGATGTCTCTGACTCCTTTCACTTGTGCTCGGAAG
>JAAYDO010000021.1 GCA_012729225.1 Bacteroidales bacterium
AATGCGGCTTCGTGGGTGCTTGTGACAGATTTTACATCAAAAAAGCGGCATAGAAAGAATCTTTCCATGCCGTGCCTGTAAAAAAACAAATAAGAGGATGTGCCTATTTTGACACACCCTCTTCTTTTGTGAGGTGTATTCTTGGGAAGAACCATTAGAGAATGTTTTCCCCTTCTTTTCTCTCGCTTCTTAGAAGATTATTTGAAAATCAACTGAGCGAACTGATAAAGGCTTCTGCGCCAAGTCTGCCATTCATGAGCAGTTTCAGGAGAAATGTAAGAGTGTGCATTGATGCCGATTTTCTTCAAGTTCTCTGCTGCCTGATCCACACCCATGTTCTCTTTTCCACCACAGCTCATGAAGAGCACCTTGTTGGTCTTCTTAAAGTCAGCAGCATCCTGCAACTCTTCTGCATTGAAAGTGCCACCACTAAACATGCCCACATACGCAAACGTGGTAGGGTTAGCCAACGTGATAGAGCGTGTCTGCATTCCACCCATAGAGAGGCCTGCCATAGCACGATGCTCTGTGTCAGCAATCACACGGTAGTTCTTCTCCACCATTGGGATGATGTCTTTCAGCAACACATCCTGAAATGCACCAGCAAAATTAAATCCGCCAAATCCCCTGCGAGGACCGCCTTGTCCCTGTCCTGGACGTCCTTGTCCACCAGGTCCTGCTTGCCCTTGAGCATTATTCTGTCCCTGTGGCTGTCCTTGAGCCTGTCCTTGTCCAGGTGTTCTGTTGGGACGTTGCATTCCTTGTCCTGCTCCACCTTGACCTGCAGGACTGGCATTCAGACCATTGTCCATCACGATGACGAAAGGAACAGCTTTGCTTGCAGCAATCAGATTGTCCATGATGATGCCAGTCTTTCCTTGTGCAGACCAGCCAGTCTCATTCTCGCCCATACCATGCTGGAGATAGAGTACAGGGAACTTCTGGTTCGGATTCTGGTTGTAAGCGGCTGGCAGGTAGATGTAGCAGTGGCGCATCTGACCTGTCACTGAAGAGTGGTAGTAAACCTCGTTCACCGATCCTTGAGGCACATTCTTTACTGTGTAGAAATCCTCATCGGCAGCAGGAATGTCAATACCGCTTCCCCAACGACTGGCACCATAGTAGTAGCGGCTGCCTGGATCTGGCACAGAAGCACCATCAATGTTGAGCTGATAGTAGTGGAAGCCCTCGTCTTGTGGAGCAGACTCACCCGTCCACACACCGTTGGCATCCTTTTTCATGTCATACTTCACACCACCAATGTCGAGTTTCACGCTGTTGGCTTCAGGAGCCATGATCTGAGCGCGTACGATGCGTTGTGAATTGACCATAGGGTATTGCTTACCCTCTTGATTTGTGGTTGCAGGTTTGAAATCCTCTGTTACTTGAGCACCTGCCGCTACAGCCACTAAGAGTACTGTAGCCAAAGAAAAGATTTTTTTCATGTTTAGTAAAAAAAGTAAAAGATTTGTTATATAACATTATTTTGGACGCATTCGGTTCTGCAAAGGTTTAATTCTGTGTGATAAAAAGAAAAAAAGGCATTAGCAATTCAACACCTTATCCAGTTCTTTTATGGAACGAGCCATTTATAGCATCCGCTCATTCATTCACAGCCTCCTTCATGTCTGCATGGACATGCCTGCGCACAGACAAGGGGGCTTGTCTTTCATTCATCATATCCCACAGGTCGCATTTGCTTCTGTTCTTCGCTATACACATAACCGTGTTTTAGCAGTTCTTCCTTCACTTCCTCCACCTCTCGGTCAAAGCAGTTGCACAATTCTTCCAGAGAGTCAAATTCCTTGTCTCTCAAGAGCATGTTGATGCTTGACACCAACATGTATGGGTCTTTGGGTAAATGATCCATTTTGATATTTTATTGTTGCTAAAAATGTTTTATTCATTCAGAAGTCTATCCGATTTCTACTCCATCCTTTTCCATTTCATTTCATCACCATTCTTGTCATACTGTTTCCTCTTGCCCGTAGGAGGTTCGGCCAATGTGATTCTCACCACAGCAGTGCGTGAGAGACTTCGTTCGATGGATGCGTCAAACGCATCCATGTGATGAGGCAAGAAACGTAGGCAGATGGCTCTCAACCCTTCTATCTTCTCCTCGTCATTGTTCACAACTTCAGCCTTGCCCACTGCTATGGCAGATCGATACTGGAGCGTGAAACTCCCATCCTTTGGACCTACGGTCGGAGTGCATCGACTCACGGCCGACAGGCATACTTCGGGGTTCTCCTTGATACAGTCCAATTTTTCACCTTCCAGCGCACAGTGGAAATAGAAGGTCTTCTCGTCCGTTCTTGCCAATGAGAGAGGAACTCCATAAGGTGTTCCATCAGGACGGGTGAAACTGACAGTCACATAGGGGGCTTTGTCCAATACTTCGAGTGCGAAGTCGGCATCCATTTCTCTGCTTGCTTTCCTCATGCTGCGTTTGTTTTTACTTGGTGATAATCTCCTAAATCTTTTATTCTCCCTGCAAAAGTAGTGTTTTTTTTCATGAGAAGACATTTCTCTGCATGACAATAGGATTATTTTTCGTAACTTTGTGGCTTAAAACACGAAAATGATACAAATTGGAATGAAATATGACAGCAAATTGACTGTCAGTGAGCAAGTGACCGCTCAAGCGATGGGCTCTGGTGATATGCCCGTTCTCGCCACTCCTGCAATGATGGCATTAATGGAAAATGCAGCCATGAAGGCTGTGGCGCATGTGTTGCCCGAAGGTTGCACAACTGTAGGTGGGCATATTGAGTCTTCACATCTCAAGCCCTCTCCGCTCGGTGCTCAGGTTGTTGCCACAGCTGAGGTGGTGAAGGTGGATGGAAAAAAGATACACTTCAAAGTGAGTGCCCACATGGGTGACACGCTCATTGGTGAAGGAAGCCACCTTCGTTTTGTGGTGGATCGTGAGCGTTTCCTCTCCAACCTCAACAAATAGAGGATGCGCAACAAAGCGGAAGAATAGGAGTGAGTGTTTTTAGGAAATATTCTGATGAAAAGATGACGGAAGAGCAGATACAGAAGGCTGTCAGGCAATATCTGGACGAGAAGGGCTATGACCGGATGAACTTGCAAGCAGCCATGTTTGATATGGATGGGGTGTTGTTCGACTCTATGCGCAACCACGCCCATTGTTGGCATGAAACGATGGCACACTTTGGCATGGAACTTCCAGAGTGGGAAGCCTACATGCACGAGGGACGCACAGGAGCGGGCACGATCAATCTTGTGTCTCTTCGTGACCGTGGTCATGAGGCTACCGAAGAGGAGGTGAGGGCAATCTATCGCTACAAGAGCGAGCTCTTCAACAAGTGTCCGAAGGCTGAACGCATGCCAGGGGCTTATGAACTGCTCGTCAAGGTCAAGGAGAGTGGGGTGGTTCCCGTGGTGGTGACGGGTAGCGGACAGGTTTCTTTATTGGACAGACTGAACAGAAACTTTCCAGATGTATTCAGAAAGGAACTGATGGTCACTGCTTTTGATGTGAAATATGGGAAGCCACATCCCGAACCATATCTGATGGGAATGGATAAATATAAGAAGTGGGTGGGTGATGCAAATAAGAAGCTGACCCCCAATCACTTTGTTGTAGTGGAAAATGCACCTCTTGGCGTGCAGGCTGGTGTGGCGGCTGGTGTCTTCACCATAGCAGTCAATACAGGTCCGCTCCCTGATGATGCTTTGCTGAGCCAGGGTGCAAATCTCCTCTTCCATTCCATGCAAGAGTTTTGTGACGAGCGGGAGAAGGTGATTGGCTACCTCAGATAGATTTTGGTGGAAAAATCCTTCATTTGTGAGAAGAACCTTATGCGCCTTCAGTTGAAGGGAATTTAGACGAATTCAGAAAGACTAAATTTGTTTTTCTATGACATGTGTGGTCTTTCTGAGCATGCGTGTCACAGCACCAAAGACGTGCGCATCCTAAAGTTCGGGAAGAGAGCAGGAATGTGTTTCTTGCTCCATTCAGCGAAATGGTTTTATTTTATTGATACCCAGTGCTTTATTGCATGCTTGTGGAAGGAAAAATGAACAATGCTTCATTGCCCAACGAATAATGCTTCGTTGGGCATCGAACAATGCTTCGTTGGCATGTGAAGTATAGTTGCTTTTCAGAGAAGGTCGGTCACACTCTTCCTCACAACTTGGAGGGAATGGTTTTGTTGCTTCTCTTCACATGGTGGAAAGAAGCGGAGCAGAGTGTGATTTTCTCTTTGATGATCATGGGAAATACAGAAGAGGTTATACCCTCCTCATGATTCCGTTGATGATTCTGCCATTCAGTTTTCTACGTGCAGAATAAAAATGTTTGTATTCTGTATAGGTGTCAATGCCCGAAACAAGTATGTTTTCGGCTTTCACTCCTTTTGCTATCAACTGCCCTCGATTGCACTCCCACAAGTCAATGTGCCAGGCTTTGTGTTCATACCTGTCGGAGTCGGCAAGGTGTGCAGTTTTCACCCCTTTCCTCAGAGGCGATTCAGGCAGGAGTGGATAGGTCTTTGCCAAGTCCTCCATAGGAAAGCCTGCCTCTGCGAAAAGTTGGTACACCTCATCGCCTACTTCGAAACTTTCTGGTCCAATGCCTGGACCAATGATGGCTTGGAGATTCTCTGGCTTTACGCCAAAAGTGTCTTTCATCACTTCTATATTGGCCTCTACGATTCTCTCCAGTGTACCCTTCCATCCTGCATGGACTGCTGAAACAACATTGGAGATTTCGTCCCAGAGCAATACAGGGATGCAGTCTGCTGTTTTCACGCATACGCACACGTTGGGGATATTTGTTGTCAGTGCATCCACTCCGTCCATCGCTAATGTCTGTTCCAAGGCATTCTTCTCAAGAAAAGCCTCGTCGATGATGACGGTGTTTGTTTCGTGCACTTGATGATGGGGCATGAACAGACGAGGTATGTCTATAGAAACATCACCTTCCCTTGTTGTAGAGAAGGCGGTGATATGAGTAGGTGTATGATATAAATGCATCTAAATATCGTATGTTGGGGGTTCAAGATGTGGATGAAGCGTTTTCCTCTGCATCCCCATCTCTTAACAGGCGATTCTATTCTTCATATTCAAAATCTTCCAGATCCTCAATGTCATCCTCGTCAAGGAACTCTATTTCGTCATCTTCACCCTTGTCCTCGTCTCCCCAACCTTCGTCATCCTCGGATATGCTGTCCATATAGGCGAATGTCTTGGTGGAGCGAATGAGCGACTCTTGTGTGCTGATGGCGGCAATCTTGTTGCTCTCGTTGTTCATCTCAGTCCAGAGGGTGTCCTTTAGTTCTTGCAGTCCTTGTTGTGCCACTGCGCTGATGAAGATGACGGGAATGTCGTTGGGGAGTCCTTCCTTCAGCATTTCCTTCAGTTCCTCGTCTTGTCCTAAGAGGTCGCATTTGGTGATGGCCAGCACACGTCCCTTGTTGAGAAGGTCAGGGTTGAACTTCTCCAGTTCGTTGAGCAAGACCTCATACTCGTGCTTGATGTCTTCCGAGTCGGCTGGCACCATGAAGAGTAGCAATGAGTTGCGCTCAATGTGGCGCAGGAATCGGAGTCCGAGACCTCTGCCCTCGCTTGCTCCCTCGATAATGCCAGGAATATCTGCTATCACAAATGAGCGGTCATCCCTGTATGACACGATGCCGAGGGAAGGCTCAAGAGTGGTGAAAGGATAGTTGTCTATCTTTGGCTTGGCAGAAGAGACGGCATTGACGAGCGTGGACTTGCCTGCATTGGGGAATCCGACCAATCCTACATCCGCCAATAGTTTCAACTCAAGGATGACGGAACGCTCTTGCATGGGTTCTCCTGGTTGTGCGTAGCGAGGTGCTTTATTGGTTGGAGTGGCGAAGTTGAAGTTGCCCAGTCCGCCTCGTCCACCTTTCAGGAGGATGACCTCCTGCTCGTGTTCTGTCACATCGCAGATGTATTCTCCTGTTTCAGCATCATACACAGCAGTGCCACATGGGACTTCTATATAGGCATTTGCTCCTTGCTTGCCAGTCGATTTGCTTTTCGATCCATTGCCTCCATGCTCTGCCTGGATATGACGGTCATAACGCAGGTGGAGCAAGGTCCAATAGTTGCGATTGCCTCGCAAGATGACGTGGCCTCCTCGACCACCATTGCCTCCATCTGGCCCGCCCTTGGGCAGATATTTGGCACGATGCATGTGGGTCGATCCTCGGCCGCCTCTACCTGATCGGCAATAGATTCTTACATAATCGATGAAATTGGTTTCCATGTGGGGAAAAGAACTGTTGATGAATAGATGGGATAGCGTTTATTTCTGTGCGTCGAGGAAAGAGAATATTTCATTGAGCATAGCATCCTTAGAGCCATTCCAAGTGAAGGTGTTGCGGATGCCCTCCTTCTCAAACCATACTGCCAGAGGTTCGGTCTGCTTGTGGTAAACCTCAAAGCGCTTTTTGATTGTTTCCTCGTTGTCGTCAGCACGTCCCTGCTCTTTGGCACGGTTCAGCAGGCGTTCCAAGAGTGTCTGCTCGTCCACAACGAGTTCGAGCATGATGCCCATATCGTGCTTACGTTCTGCCAGCATTTGTTTCAGTGCTTCAGCCTGGGCAATGGTGCGTGGAAATCCGTCGAAGATAACACCCTTGCCTGCGGGAAGGCTGTCGTAAGTCTTTGCGAGAATGCCAATCATCAACTCGTCGGGGATAAGTTGTCCATTGTCAATGTATCCTTTAGCAATCTTGCCAAGTTCGGTGTCGTTCTTGATTTCGTTGCGAAGCACATCTCCTGTGGAGATGTGTCCCATACCATAACGTGCAACGATTACATCGCTATAAGTACCTTTTCCAGATCCTGGAGCACCAAAAATGATAATATTTTTCATTTAAATGTTGTTTGTTTTTTTGTCCTTAAGAGTTTGTGTCTTAAGTTTTTGAGTTTGTATTATTTTAGTGGGTGTTGTTCGCCACTATTAATTATTCTTTCACCACGTAGATGCTCTTGTAGTTACGTCCCACACCGTCATAGTCAAGACCATATCCTACAATGAACTCATTAGGAATATTCATGGCGCAATATTTCACGTCGATGTTCACCGCCAGTTTGCCTGGTTTCATTAGCAATGTGGCGATTTCCAAAGATTTGGGTCCTTTGGATTTCAATAGTGGAATCAATTCTGACATGGTTGTGCCTGTGTCAATGATGTCTTCCACAACAATGACGTCTTTGTCTTTGATGTCGATGGGGAGTCCAATCAGTTCCTTCACTTTTCCTGTGGTGTTCATGCCATCATAAGAAGAGTATTTGGTGAATTGAATCTCATGATCAAAGCGTAGTTTTCTCACTAAATCAGCCGCGAATACAAATGCACCATTCAACAATGCTATAAGGATAGGCGTTTTTCCTTGGTAGTCAGCATTCAGCTCTTCAGCCAGCTTTGACACTCTCTCGTTGATCTGCTCATGAGGGATGAACAAATCAAATTGCTTGTCTTTAATTGTAATCATTGTTCGAAAATTTATGCAAAGTTACATGAAAAATCCCTAATTAAAGGGAGAAAACCATAAGAATAACACGAAAAAACTGCATATTATGTGTTATTTTACCGATTTTCATCGTTTCTTTAGTATCTGTTTACTATTTTTGCACATCGAAGCATGTCTTCTTCTCTAAATTTCACAATCTGATTTATGAAGATTTTATCAGCAACCCAACTAAATCTTGCAGATGCCTATACTATAGAACACGAGCCCATTAGTTCCACCAACCTTATGGAACGTGCTTCTCGTGCCATTGCCGACAAGATTCGTTCACGATGGAATTCTGCAACACCTATCAAGGTCTTTGCAGGTCCAGGAAATAATGGTGGAGATGCACTTGCTGTTGCTCGTATGTTGGGAGAGTCCAACTATAAGGTTTTTGTCTATCTATTTAATATATCTGGAAGTCTTTCACCCGATTGTCAAATCAATAAACAACGATTGATGGATTTCCAAGAAGTAAAACTCAATATGCTGGGTGTGCGCAATGTGGAGTTGATGGAGATTACATCACAGTTCACACCTCCTAAGTTGGAGGAAGAAGACCTTGTGCTGGATGGACTCTTCGGTACAGGGCTCACTCGTCCTCTGAATGGAGGCTTTGCTTCTGTAGTGAAATATATTAATGCCTCTCCTGCCACAGTTGTTGCCATTGATGTGCCATCAGGATTGATGTGTGAGGACAATACCTACAATGTGATGAACCATATTGTCAAGGCTGATGTCACCTACACCTTCCATGCTCCTAAGTTGGCTTTCTTCTTTGCTGAAAACGAACAATACGTGGGAGAATGGGAGATTCTTGATATTGGAATCAAAGACCCCGAGAATGAGGAGACACGCACACCTTATCATTTCACAGAGAAGAAGGATGTGCAGTGTATGCTCAAGACTCGTTCCAAGTTCTCTCATAAAGGGTCTGTAGGTCATGCATTACTCATTGCAGGGAAAAAGGGTATGGCTGGAGCTGCTATCTTAAGCTCCAAGGCTTGCATGCGTTCGGGGGTAGGCAAGCTCACAGTCCACACGCCTGAGAGCAATGTGGATGTCATGCTGTCCTCTGTACCAGAGGTCGTGCTTGATGTGGATGTGGATGCCAACTGTTTCAGCCAGTCTTTTGATGCCAACGAATATGATGCCATGGCTATAGGTCCTGGCATAGGCACTGCTCCCTACACGGTGCAGGCGTTCATAGAACAGGTTAGCATGACCAAGTGTCCCATGGTGATAGATGCTGATGCGCTTAACATTCTGGGCTCTCATCGAGGGTGGATTACTCAGTTGCCTCGTCGCTGTATTCTCACTCCTCATAAGAAGGAACTTTTTGGTCTTATCAGCACCACTCGCAATTCCTATGAGGAACTGGAACGCACACGTGAGTTGGCAGTACGTCAGCAGATTTGCATTATCATTAAGGGTGCTTACTCTGCCGTGGTCACTCCCGATGGCAATGTGTTCTTCAATTCTACAGGTAATCCAGGCATGGCTACAGCAGGGGCAGGCGATGTGCTCACAGGCATCATTTTGTCCTTGTTGGCGCAAGACTATGCTCCAGAGACAGCCTCACGGTTGGGTGTGTATCTTCATGGTCTGGCTGGTGACATTGCCGCAGATGAGATGTGTTACGAAAGCATTATCTCCAGTGATCTTGTGGATTGTTTGCCAAAGGCTTTCAAAGCCTTGCGCATTCCCTAATAATCATTCAACATGAAAAGAAACATTATAATATTATCATTCCTAACGGGCTTGTCACTCTCTATGGTGGCTCAGACCAAAGTGACAGAGTTCAATCCTGGAGTTGCAGCCAATGGTGTCAATTATGCATTGCCTCGCACAGTCTTGAAGGTCAATGCTTCTGCCACTAAGATGGTTTATACTCCTGGTGAATATGCAAAGTATGCCGAGCGCTATCTCCACATCAGTGGAGTGAGTACAGAGCCTTCCACCACTTGGCAACTTCAGCAACTCAATGTCTATCAAGAGGGCGAACCCGATACGACCAAACTTTTCACTGTTAAGTTGAAGGATAAGTCGGTTGCGCCTTTCGTGCAACTTTCTCCTTCTGGTATCCTTTTATCTGTTAATACATCAGCCAAGGTAGAGGAGCAACCATCAACCGCAACTCGCACCACCCGCCATCAGATGAATGCCCGTCAATATCTCACAGGAGATATTCTCTCCGCCACATCTGTGGCCAAGAGGGCAGAACTCACGGCTCAGGAGATACTTGATATTCGTGAAAGTAAGAATGAAATCAAGCGCGGTGAGGTGGAGTCTATGCCTAAAGATGGTGCTTCGCTCAAGATTGTGCTGGATGAACTGGATGCACAGGAGCGTGCGCTCACTCAGTTGTTTGTGGGCTATACTGATACTACCTTCACGGAGAAGGTCTTTTCAGTCACTCCTGCTGCCGACATCAATCGTCAAGTGTTCTTCCGGTTTTCTCAGAAACTGGGATTTGTAGATGCTGATGATTTGGCAGGAGACCCTTATTATCTTACGGTCAAGGATCAGCGTTCTGTCACCCTTCCCGATGAGAAAGAACTTGCCAAGCGCAAGATTGATGGATTGGTCTATAATATGCCCAGCATGGCAGAGGTAAAGATTGAAAACCTGCAAGGGACAGTATATAACCGTTCGTGGCCTTTCGCTCAGTTTGGCACAATAGACATGCTTGCTCCTACGCTCTTTAATAAGGGGACGACCACTCGGCTCACTCTCTATCCAGCCACAGGGGCTATCCTTCATTTGGAACAATGACTTTATTTATCAACGTTTTATTAACTTTTATAACTCAAAAACTTTTAGAACATGAAAAAGTATTTAGCAGAAATGGTGGGAACAATGGTTCTTACACTCCTTGGATGCGGAACAGCTGTTTCGCTCAATTGTGGTATTGATGCAGCATCTGTTGTCGGTACAGCATTTGCTTTCGGCCTTGCTGTAGTGGCAATGGCTTACACCATCGGTGGCGTTTCGGGTTGCCACATCAACCCAGCCATCACACTTGGCTGCCTAGCGTATCAGCGGTAAGGATGCAGCCTTCTATATGATTTTCCAGGTGATTGGTGCCATCATTGGTGCGGCTATTCTCTATGCGCTCACTTCTACCGATCAGGCTTTGGCTGGTGGCACACTCACAGGTGCTAACAGTTTTGGTGATCATGGCGTGGTGGTAGGTCTCATTGCCGAGACAGTTCTCACTTGTATCTTCGTGCTTGTAGTGCTTGGCACAACCGATGCTAAGAAAGGTGCGGGCAACTTTGCCGGTCTTGCCATTGGTCTCTCTCTGGTGCTCATCCACCTCGTGGGTATTCACTACACAGGCACTTCTGTCAATCCTGCTCGTTCCATCGGTCCTGCAATCTTCGAGGGCGGTCAGGCTCTCTCCGACCTTTGGGTGTTCATCGTTGCTCCATTTGCAGGTGCTGCTCTTGCTGCAGGCATCTGGAAGGTGATTGGTTGCGACTGCAAGGAATAATCGTCTCATATACATATATTAATATATACTCTACAAGAGGACCTTTCCCTTTTTGGGAAAGTGTCCTCTTTTAACAATGATTGGCATCACGCTGAGACAACTCAATGAAGCAAAAAGAGAAACTCTGGAATTCCAATTATGTGAAGGTGTGGTGTGCCAACTTCATGATCTTCTTCTCGTTCATGATTGTCACCCCGCTGTTGCCACTCTATCTGAGTGAAACTTATCAGGCAGACAAAGATACAATCGGACTGGTTCTTTCAGGCTATACGCTCACAGCCCTTCTTGCTCGTCCCTTTTCCGGCTATCTTGTGGATAGCTTCTCCCGAAGGGTCGTGTTGCTCACGTGCTATTTCCTGTTCTTTGCCATGTTTGCTGGCTATCTCATTGCTGGCACTATGACTCTTTTTGCCATAGTCCGCACAGCCCACGGAGCTCCAATGGGCTCTGTCACTGTAGCCAATAGTACCAGTGCCATTGATGTGTTGCCATCCTCCCGCAGGGCAGAAGGTATAGGTTATTATGGTCTTTCCAACAACCTTGCCACCAGCATTGCTCCCTCTGTGGGCTTGCTCATCTACGATTCCATCCACGACTATGACATCATCTTCATTATCTCCCTTTGTGCGGCAGGTATAGGTCTTCTCATCAACGCTACTGTGCATTTTCCTGCCAAAGAGATTGTGCCCAACAAAGAACCTGTCTCTTTCGACCGCTTTTTCCTCCTGAAAGGGTGGAGTGAGGGACTTGTCATGTCAGCCATAGGACTTTCTTATGGTGTTCTGTCCACCTATCTTGCCATTTATGGTAAGGAGAAGTTGGGCATGACTACAGGCACAGGTGCTTGGTTTGCCGTGCTCTGTGTGGGTCTCATGGCATCGAGAGTCATTGGTGCTTGTTCGCTTCGCAAAGGCAAGATTGTAGAGAATGTCAGCCATGGCCTGCTCATCAGTGTGTGTGGTTATCTTCTTTTTGCTTTGCTTGAGAATCCCATAGGCTACTACGGTGCGGCTGTCATCATAGGCCTGGGCAATGGTCATGTCTGGCCAGGCATGCAGACAATGTTCATTAATCTTGCCTCCAGCAATCAGCGTGGCACAGCCAACTCCACTCAACTCACCTGTTGGGATATAGGTCTGGGTTTAGGTGTGGTGCTTGGAGGTCTTGCCATTGAACATGTGGGGTATGCCAGTGCCTTTTGGATGGCCTTTATTGTCAATGCCGTTGGGGTTTGCTTCTATTTTATATATGTGAAGAGGCATTTCATCCGAAATCGATTGAGGTAATCTTATCGAGAGTTAGATGAATCAGAAAGAAGAAAAACTTGTTCCAGTGATTGATGCTTCTGTTCAATCATGCCCCTTCCATATTTTGTGAAGTATGATGATTTAAGAACTTGGATATGGTTTGTGGTGGTAGTGGAACATGGAGATTCTGACTGACTTTACACAGCATTGTTCATTGCCCATCGCACCATTGTTCGTTTGAGCACGAGGAGGGTTGCTGTCAGAAGAAGTGTCAAATGGCAGGGAAATCCTGCTGTTTCTTTTTCTTGCACACATCTATATGTTTGCCCCCGTTCATGATCATAGAGGTGGGGTGTGATGACTTCATCAAACTCACGTTATATTGGAAAAGAGTGATTTCCTTGCTACAAAGGAGAGCACAAAAAAGCAAGGGCTGAACTGCATCACATGCGGTTCAGCCCTGTTCATAGTCTTTTCCCTTGCGAGAGAAGTGTGGCAATATGCAAAGACACACTTAGAGGCAATCTTTTATCAGACTTGTGCCTACCAGATAATGGTGGACTTATTTCTTTCCTTTCTTGCTTTTCTTGGCCAATGCTTCTGCATTCTTCTCAGCCTTGAGCATTATTTCTGCATAGCGACGACCCAACTCGCGGTAGCCAGCAGCCGTGAAGTGGAGTTTGTCGAAGTTGCCTGCACATCCGAGAGATGGCACAACGTATGATGTCGGAATCTCGAGAGGCATGGTGGCAATCACGCTGTTGTGAAGTGAGCATGTACCATTGTCCTGCTGAGAAACGAGTTCACCGACAAGGAGTGGGCACTGTTCTGCTTCGAGACCGAGGTCCTTCAACATGCGCTCATATACAACCTTCACTCTCTGAGGCCAGTCACGCTGACCGTTGTCAGTACAGCCCTGGTGCAAGAGGATACCCTTGATCACACCAACTTTTTGAGCTTGCTTAGCCATATTGACCAGTCGGCGGTATGGGTTATTGTCGTAGGCTCTGCAGAAACCCTGTAGCCAACCTGCTGACTTAGCGATATAGCCAGGAGCCTTGTCCTCGTCGAAAAGGTCAATGCTACATCCACCAATAGACACGTTGATGACTCCAATGGTCACATTCTTAGGAGTCTTCTCCACCATTGTGCGACCAAAGTAGTCGGCAGGAGTCAAACCTGTATTTTCTCGGCAGAGTGGTGGAACAGCTACATACCAATTGCCCATCTTGCGGCCAGAGTTGTTGAAGTCCACCGCTGCCATCATCTTGAATCGGGAAGGGATGCCTTCAAGGTCTTGAGGCTCAATGCGAGCGTTGCCCTCCATGTTAGACTGACCGAGGCACAGATAGATGTGGAAGTTCTTGTCAAACTTCTTGGGTTGCTCTCCGATTTCGCCAGCTGCATTCTTGCCGTCATTGTAATTCAGCACGGCATTTTTCTCATAGAAACTGCTTACTTCTCCTTTTTTGTTGTCTTGTGCAAAGGCAAGACTCGCTGTGAGAAACAGCGCCACTGTTAGACAGATTGCTTTCATGTTTGTTATGTTTATGGTTTTGTTGGTTATGTATCGATAGATATTGGTCATTTCTTTTCTTCAAATGAGGAAGTAATAGCCAGTGTGGTGTTTTCTTCAGTTGAAGAAGTCGAGGTGTATTGAATTTTTCATTTGTAAAGTTACGTCAATTTGTTGAATGGGCAAATAAAATATGGGAGAAAAAATACAAATGTGTGAAAAAGTCACCGATTATTCTAAAAAAAGAACATTTTATAGGTCTATATTGGCTTTTAAAAGGATTAAGTAACGAATTTGAAAATATAAGAAACGTATCTATAAGGAAATATGACCAGAAAAGACTACCTTTGCATACACAAACAAACCCCAAACCTATTCAATTCAATGAACAAAACTTTTAGAAAATTAAGTGTGTTGCTGGGCTCTTCGCTTTTGGCCACTCAGGTCTTTGCGCAGAATCCTTTCGTTCAAACTTGGTTCACCAGCGACCCTGCTCCTCTGGTGCATGGTGATCGTATGTATGTCTATACCGGTCACGATGAAGACAATGCTGATTTCTTCTGGATGCAGGAATGGCGTGTGTATAGTTCTGCCGATATGGTAAACTGGACCGATCATGGCTCACCGCTCGCTCTGGAGAGTTTCTCTTGGGCTGATGACCGTGCCTGGGCAAGCCAGTGCATTGAGCGCAATGGCAAGTTTTATTGGTATATCTGTGCCCATTCTCGCCTTTCCAATGGAATGGCTATTGGCGTGGCAGTGGCAGATTCTCCCACAGGTCCTTTCCGTGATGCCATCGGCAAGCCACTCTATGAGAATGGCAGTTGGGATCATATTGACCCTACTGTTATGATTGACGAGGAAGGTCAGGCATGGCTCATGTGGGGCAACCCTCGCGTGTATTATGTCAAGCTCAATGAGGATATGATTTCTCTTGATGGCGAGGTGAAGCCTTTGG
Organism: Bacteroidales bacterium; assembly: GCA_012729225.1. Lineage (GTDB taxonomy): Bacteria > Bacteroidota > Bacteroidia > Bacteroidales > Bacteroidaceae > Minthosoma. Next base: position 14,735 of record JAAYDO010000021.1, read on the forward strand.
AAATGACCGAAGAGGGATTTGGTGCTCCAGACCCTTCCAAGCGTGACCGTGAAAAGAAGTATAAGGATGTCTATACAGAAGGTCCTTGGCTCATGAAGAAGCCTCAGATGACAGATGCTAAGGGTAAACCTATCAAGAATTCTAAGGGCTACTATCTGCTCTATGCGGCTGGTGGTGTGCCAGAGCATCTTGCTTATTCAGAGGCTCCTACACCTGAAGGTCCTTGGACTTATAAGGGCACAATCATGCCAGAGGGTGGCACAAAGTCTTTCACAAACCACTGTGGTTATGAGCGTTTCAAGGGACGTGACTATTTCTTCTACCATACAGGCACTTTGCCTGGTGGCGGTGGTTTTGGTCGTAGTGTGGCTGTAGAGGAGTTTAAGTTCAATGCTGATGGTACTTTCCCAACCATTCTGCCTACTCAGGAAGGTGTTAAGCCTGTTGGCACCCTCAACCCATACGAGCGTGTGGAGGCTGAGACCATGGCATTCTCTCAGGGCATCAAGAGCGAACAGAACGATCAGAAGGGTGTCTATATCACAGAAATCTCTGATGGCGATTATATCAAACTTCAGGCAGTCAACTTCGGCAAGAAGGTACCTCGCACTTTCACTGGTTCATTTGCTAGTGGTCTTCGTGGTGGTCGCTTGGAAATCAAGATTGACAGTTTGGAGGGTAAGACCATCGCTCGTCTCGACATTCCTGGTACAGGCGGTTGGGAAAACTGGAAGGAGCTCGTGGCTGACCTCACTACTCCTGTAGCTGGTGTTCACGATCTCTACTTCGTGTTCCATGGCCGCAAGGGTGTCAAGATCTGTAATTTTGACTGGTGGAAGTTCCGTGGCATTGAGGAGTGCAACATGCCTCTCTTCACCACTAAGTATACTGCCGACCCATCACCACTTGTAGTGGGCGACACGCTCTTCCTCTATACTTCTCACGATGCTCATCCTGAGGATATCCCAGATGAGAACGAGCGCAACTCAGCAGGTTTCTACATGTACGACTGGCTCCTCTGGTCCACTACCGATATGGTCAATTGGACTGCTCATGGTGCTGTAGCCTCTCTTCGTGACTTCGAATGGCGTAGCCGTGAGAATGGCGCTTGGGCGATTCAGACTGTAGAGCGCAATGGCAAGTACTATCTCTATGCACCTCTTCATGGCCATGGTATTGGTGTACTTGTTGCAGATAGCCCTTATGGTCCATTCAAGGACCCACTCGGCGAACCACTCGTATGGCAGAAGGAGCACTGGGAGGATATCGACCCAACCGTATTTATTGACGATGACGGTCAGGCATACATGTACTGGGGCAACCCACACACTTACTATGTCAAGCTCAATGAGGACATGATCTCAACAAGCGGTGACATCGTGAAGCTCGACTATAAGATTGAGCACTATCAGGAAGGTCCTTGGTTCTACAAGCGCAATGGTCACTACTACCTCGCTTATGCCAGCACCTGCTGTCCAGAGGCATTGGGTTATGCCATGAGTGACTCACCAACAGGTCCTTGGAAGAGCCAAGGTTACATCCAGCGTCCTACAGAGCGTGACCGTGGTAACCACCCAGGTATCTGCGACTACAAGGGCAAGAGCTATGTGTTCGGTCAGAACTATGACATCATGCACATCGACACTTACGTTCACCATGAGCGTCGTTCCGTATCTGGTCAGGAGATTCACTACAATGCTGATGGTACCATCCAGGAGATTCCTTACTGGTTGGATCAGGAACCAATCGCACAGATTGAGAACCTCAACCCATACAAGCGTGTAGAGGCTGAAACGATGCAGTGGGGCTATGGCCTCAAGACTTGCAAGGTCGGTACTCCTAACACAGGTGTGGTGAAGGATATGCCATACTCACAGGGTCGTAAGAACTCTTATGTGACAGATATTGACGAAGGTGAGTACATCCGTATCAAGGGTGTGGACTTCGGTTCAGCTGGTGCTAAGAACTTCATCGCTTCTGTTGCTTCTGCAAAGGGTAGTGGTCATATCGTGCTTACTATCGATGAGATTGAAGGTAAGGAGATCGGCCGTGTGGCTGTCAAGGCAACAGGTGCTGACGAGAAGTTCAAGACCATCAAAACAAAAGTGGAGAATGTCAAGGGCGTACACGACCTCTATCTCCACTTCCAGAACTTGAACGGCACCTTCAACTTTGACTGGTGGCAGTTCGAATAAGACTTAGTTCCCGATTATTGTAAAAAGGAAATATATTTAATTTTTGAATCAATCTGATTCACCCAATCTACTTGAGGGCTTGCAATGACTTTTCCATTGTGAGCCCTTGATGTTTCTACATGCATGGTGTGAAATCCTAATGCGCTGGCGGCAGTAGTGTTGGCTGAAGAATCATCTACAAACAGACAATCTTCTGCCTCTGCACCAATATCCTCCAGTACCTTCAGAAAGATAGCGTCATTGGGCTTTGCCAGATGCATTTCCTGAGAGAGGAAAGTGTGGTCAAACAAGGTATCTACAGCATCCTGACCACCAAAACACTCATTTACAATCTTCACCCAGTGAGCCTCATTCGTGTTTGACAGTATATAGATGCGGTAGCCTCTCTTCTTCAGTTCTGCCAACTTTTCCAAACGATACTTCGGGATGTTGAGGATGCAGGTGTTCCATGCTTCCTTCACTTCCTCGCAGGTTGTGCCAGGGCGAGATATTTCTCTCACACTTTCCATAAACTGCTCCGTGGTGATGTTGCCAGTCTGATAAAGATGTATCATGCCATTAGCCACGAGGCCTTCACCCAATACGGCAGGCTTCTCGCCTTCCGGTGCTGTTGTGCTATTCTTGTTGAAGGCATCCATGTCAATTCCCAAAGCCTTCATCTGCTCCACGTTGTATTGTAGGTCGATGTCGAGCAACACACCACCTAAGTCAAATATTAAATTTTTAATCATTAGTCGTTAGATTAATTAGAAGCCTATTGGATGAATATCACCCATTAGGCACAATCTTTTTTACACTTATCAAGAGAATTCAGTTTCCCTTCATAAGAAAACTGAAAAGAGTTTGTTTAGTCATTCTTCACGTGTACATCCACCTGCTGGAATGGTATCTTGATTCCTGCCTTAGTCAGTTCTTTGTACACCTTCTCGGTCATGTCAAATTTGACATTCCAGTAGTTCTCGGCTGCTACCCAAATTCGGAAAGAAAAAATGATGCTGCTTGCAGCCATTGTAGTCATAGGAATGAAAGGAACATACACACCCTCGTTGATGATACGCTCATCGGTATCCACGAGTTCATTCAGTACCTTTCTCACATCGTCAGGATTAGTGCCGTAAGCCACCTTCACATCAATGTCCACACGTCTCACGGCTGCTTTTGTGGAATTCTTCAGGATTCCTGTAGCCAACACTCCATTAGGGATAATGATAGTCTGGTTGTCGGGAGTGGTCATTACAGTGTTGAAGATTTGAATCTCTCTCACAATGCCACCAAAGCCTTGAGCCTCTATGAAGTCACCTATCCTGTAAGGTTTCAGCACCAAGATTAATACACCACCAGCAAAGTTTTGCAGTGTTCCGCTCAATGCCATGCCTATGGCCAAACCTGCCGAAGCAAACAAAGCCAAGAAAGAACTGGTGTCAATACCCAATACACCGATAATCACAACAATTAAGAGCAAGTTGAGAGAGATGGAAACCAAACTGTTCAAGAATGTCACCAGTGATGGCTCAACCTTGCGTTTGACAGTCACCACCTTCATGGCCTTCATAAGATATTTGATAATGAACCGCCCAACAAAATACACAATGACCGCAACCACAAGATTCTTTCCAAACGTTGTGATGTAGCCCAGCAGGTCATTTATGGCTATCTTGCTGAAATCAATGTCCATCAGTTCTGATACAACATCTTTACCTATCTTAATACTGTCTTCATTCATAATCTAATCTTTTTACCTTTATATTATATTTGGGTACAAAGGTACGATTAAGTGAGAAAATAAGCAAATATATTTTGATTTTTCCCAAAGTGAGTGGCTTCAGTGCTTTATCAATATGTGATAAAACTTCCATGTCAAGCGGATAGATCCCTCACATCGCCAGAGTGAGCGAGGAGTGTCATCAAAGAGTTCTTGTTGGTGAATATCACCACGCAAGCCCATTCCTGTGGTCATATTCCCTGTGAAATGTCACTCTATAGAGAGTCGTTTTCTGTCAGAAGAAACTATTAGACAATCTGGCTCAAACAAAGAAAAGTCTTGTTTAGAATAAGCCAAAGTCCCATAAGTGTGGTGCTTGACACTTTTCATGCTGATGATGCTGCTCCAGTCGTTCATTTGCTCTTGATGTTCTTTGTAGAAACTGTAACCCCACCAGAGGAATCCGCCTACAATGATAACAAATACAATCACGATGGCACACCCACACCCCAAGCAAGTCATAGTGCCTCCTCCTCCTGACCTCTGTGGTGTATGGGGCTGAGGAGGTACGGGATTGACAGGTTGATAGGTCGGTTGAGGAGCAGGTGGTTGCTGATAGATGTACTGGGGCTGAGGAGGAGCAGGCAGTTGCTGATGAAAAGGTTGAGGATTAGGCACAGGCGGTTGCTGATAGGTTTGAGCAGGCTGAGGAGGAGCAGGTGGTTGCTGATAAATAGGCTGAGGATTGGGAACTGACACTTGTTGATAGGTTGGAGGAGGTGGTGGGGGAAGGGGCTGTGATGGTGTAAGCAAAGCACCACATTTGAGACAGTGAGTCACTGTATCAGGATTTTGAGAATGACATTGTTTGCAGATCAACATAATTGGGCTACTTTTGACGATTAGATAATGTTCTTAATCAGTGTAGATACACGAAACATTGCAAAAGTACATATATGTTTTTGATAAAACAATAATTTAGACAATAAAAATGAAAAAAGAGCCTCTTTTATGCGAATATATAAGAATAACCTGCTTGAGTTGGAAAGGGGCTATTGGCATGGAAAGTATCAGCGATTCACCATGACAGAAGTGCCAGACGGATTCTCCCGTCGTCAGGGAACAGACATCAGTGTCATTTCCAGATACGGTCGCATGTATCTTAAATCAGTCTTCAAGCAAGTATATATAGTGAAAGGTATTGCCACTTCTGATTTTCGGCAGATATGGGGAATTCAGGAGGACTATACCAAGAAGGAGCGTGTCAATCATGTGCATCACTGCATAGATGCTATCACGATAGCCTGCATAGGTCTGGGCGAATATGGCAAGTTGGCCCAATACCATCGTGCAGCCGAAGAGTTCAAGCAGGGCAGATCTACTCAAAGGGCTCAATTTGACAAACCTTGGCCTACTTTTGTTGAAGATATTAAGAATATACAAAACGAGTTGCTGGTAGCTCATTATTCTCAAGATAACATGAAAAAACATACTCGTAAGCGTGTTCGTGGAGAGAAGGGGTATGCTGAAGGAGATACAGCAAGAGGTGCTCTCC
>JAAYDO010000195.1 GCA_012729225.1 Bacteroidales bacterium
CAGGGTATTTACACTTGGAAGACCATATTTTTCGGCGATTTCCAATCTTGACTTGCCACTCTGCATGTACTCAATGGCAATGGCGCGTTTCAATCCGCGACTGAATTTTTGTTTACTCATAACTTAAATTTTTAAGATTTAAGCCCTTTATAGAGTCAACCTATTTCAGTACAAGACAAATTCATTTTTTCGCTAATTTTTCGCTAAAAACAAAAAGAAATCCACAACTTCTTGATAATTAGCAAGTTATGGATTTCTAGTAGTACCCAGAGCCGGGATCGAACCGGCACGAATTGCTTCATTGGTGTTTGAGACCAACGCGTCTACCAATTCCGCCATCTGGGCATTGCTGTTGCAATTGCGAGTGCAAAGGTACAAAATTATTGAGAAATGACAATTATTTCTTGTTGTTTTTTTAGGAAAAGAAAGAAAAAACACCTCTGAACGGGATGTTCCGAGGTGTTTTGAGATAATAATGATAGGTATTTCCTTTATTTAAGTCCGGCTTTCAGAGAACGGATCACCGCTGAATTGAAGCCTGCATGATCTAATTCATTAAGCCCCTTAATGGTCACTCCACCTGGAGTAGTGACCTTGTCTATGGCTTCTTCAGGATGCCAACCCGTTGCTTTGAGAAGAGAAACAGCCCCCTGCATGGTCTGAAGTGCTATCTGCTTTGCCTGCTGAGGATAGAAGCCCATCTCGCAACCGCCTTCCATTTGGGCACGGATGTATCGCATCACATAAGCAATGCCACAGGATGCCATCATCATTCCTGGACCTACGAGATTTTCATCTACCACAAGAGTGTCACCAACCAGACCATAGAGCTCTTCTACTTCCTTCAAACTATCGTCGCTTGCTTTAGGACCTTGAGCAATGAAACTCATGCTGGCACAAAACTCTGCTGCAATATTTGGAATCACATAAAAGTACTGCCCTTCCTGACATAGTTCTTCGGCAAGCATACCTGTTGTGAAATTGGCTGCATCAGACACGATGATCTGTCTATCGAAGTCAAGCACATGCCTCACCTCTGCCAACACCATCTTCATGAGCCAAGGCTTTACCACCAACACAATCACATCTGCATCCTTCACTGCTTCAATATTGTCGGTGGTGACATTGATTTGAGGACAGTCTTCCTTCATTTGCTGGAGCAGAGACTCATTCTTGTCTGCCACCGTGAGGTTGTCCACCTTGCCACTCTTTGCCCATCCCTTGATGAGTGCGCCGCCCATATTGCCAGCACCAATAACCGATAGTTTCATATTCTTGCCTGTATTTAATTGAATTGACGATGATTAAAAGATAAGAGGCTTGCTTCTCAACACAAAAACAGTCTTTTTGTTTTATATGCTTACGAAATTACCTATCTTTGCACAAAGTTACGGCAAACTTTGCTTTTTGCAAAATAAATCGGGGCTTTTCTCGTTTTTAGTAATTGATGACATATACACATTATTATATAATAGGATTTCTTTGGACGCTGATAATGATGCTGCCCTGTTCGGGGAATGAGGCTCATGCCCAGAAACGGAAGGTGATGAATCGTCCATATATAGACCAAAGAAAGTTCCACTACGGTTTCTTGGCAGGTGTTCACCTACAGGACATCGAGTTGGAGCAGAATGGATATATTGATGGGAATGGTTCTCAATGGTTTGCAGAAACACCCAACTATGAGCCTGGATTCTCTGTCGGAATATTGGGCGAGCTTTATTTGACAAAGAGTCTGGCATTGCGTGTGATTCCAACCATGCACTTTGGCACTAAGAACCTCACTTTCCGCAACGAACTGGACAAAGAGAAGCAGTTTCAGACCATAAAATCTACCTACATCACGATTCCTATTGATGTGAAGTATGCGGGTGAACGCTTCAACAACTACCGTCCTTACGTGATGGCTGGTATCACTCCTGCACTTGACCTCACCGTAAAGAAGCATAGGCAGTATTTGCTCTCACAGGCGGACTGCTATCTGGAAGTGGGCATGGGCTGTGACTTCTATCTGCCGTTCTTCAAGTTCATCCCAGAGGTAAAGTTCATGTATGGACTCTCCAACGTGATTAACAAGAACCGTTCAGATGTCACTGATGAAGCACAATTGGTTTTCACTCAATCAGTCAATCGTGCCAAGAGCAAGATGATTGTCTTCACTTTCTACTTTGAATGATTATTTATGAAATACTCTGTCATCATACCCGTATATAACCGTCCTGATGAAGTGGATGAACTGCTGGATAGCCTCACCCGTCAAAGCATAAAAGACTTTGAGGTGGTGGTGGTGGAGGACGGATCGACCACTCCATGCAAAGAGGTGGTGGAGAAATATATGGGTCAACTCAACATACAATACCTGTCGAAGAAGAATGGAGGACCTGGACTTGCACGCAACTACGGTGTGGAGCATTCGAAAGGCGAATATGTGTTGATTCTCGACAGCGACTGCGTGTTGCCAGAGGGCTATCTTTCTGCCATAGAGAAGGAACTGACCGAGCACCCATGCGATGCGTTTGGTGGACCAGACACTGCTCACGAGTCTTTCACCAATGTGCAGAAAGCCATCTCTTACAGCATGACCTCATTCTTCACCACGGGAGGCATCAGAGGAGGCAAGAAGAAAGGTGCGATGGACAAATTCTATCCACGTTCCTTCAATATGGGCATGCGCCGAGAGGTTTATCTCAAACTAAAGGGATTCAGCAAGATGCGATTTGGTGAAGACATCGACTTCAGTTACCGCATTGTAGAGGCAGGCTACAAATCAAGACTTTTCCCCGAAGCATGGGTGTGGCATAAGCGCAGAACAGACTTCGACAAGTTCTTCAAACAGGTGTTCAACTCTGGCATTGCACGTATCAATCTCACTAAGCGACATCCTGGCACGCTGAAATTGGTGCATTTGCTCCCGATGGTCTTCACTGTGGGTGTACTGCTACTCATTGCTGGAGCGGTGGCTTTCCGACAGTTTGACTATTGGAACAACACTGCCACAGGCATTCTCTTGTCTAATGGAGGTTTTATCCCTACCTACTCTCTTTGCCTTGTACCCATCATGCTCTACATCCTGCTCATCTTCATTGATGCCAGTATCAGGAACAAGAATCTGGTGATTGGATTTTTGAGTGTGGAAGCAGCCTTTATACAACTGATGGGATATGGATTTGGATTCCTAAAAGCATGGTGGCTGCGCTGTGTGAGAGGAATGGATGAGTTTACCGCTTTTGAGAAGAATTTCTATGATTAGAAGAGATTTCAAGCCCTTCAACGAAGAGGTAAAAGAGGAAGAAGTAACTTGGGTAGAGCCTGTGGAGGAAGTGAAGGAAGACACCTACACTCCCATCAAGAACTGGGCTGAAGAGGATCGCCCTCGAGAGAAATTGATGGCTAAAGGTGCAGCAGCCCTCACCAATGCAGAACTCCTTGCTATTCTCATTGGTGGAGGCACAACGAAGAAATCAGCAGTGGAACTGATGCAAGAGGTGATGAGAAGCAGTGGAAACACACTCAGAGGGCTGAACCACATGACCCTGCAAGATCTCTTGAAGTTCAATGGTATTGGGGAAGCCAAGGCACTGACCATCATTGCCGCGGCAGAGATTGGAAAGCGACGCATGATGGAAGACAGCCGACAGATTCCACAGCTAAAGACCAGTGCAGATGTGTTGAAATACATGGAGCCACTCATCCAAGACCTCACCCATGAGGAGAGCTGGGCACTGATGCTCAACAACAATGCAAGAATCCTTCACCTCTCGCACTTGAGTTCAGGAGGATTGACAGAGACCATGGTAGATGTGAGGATGCTCCTCAAAGAGGCACTCCTCCATGATGCCACCAGTTTCATACTCGTGCACAATCACCCCAGTGGCAATATGCGCCCAAGCGCACAAGACACAGACTTGACACAAAGGGTGCAGAAAGCCGCACAAGCCATCAACCTACGCATGCTTGACCATGTGATTGTGACAGAAGGTGATTATTACAGTTTCGCAGAAAATGGTAAATTATAGACAACTATGACTAAGTACGAAATAGAAGAAAAGACCGTTGAATACCTCAAGACGGTGTTTGACCCTGAAATCCCTGTCAATATCTGGGATCTCGGAATGATTTATAAGATTGATGTGAAGGAAGCAGCCGAGTCTGCAGAAGGAAAAGACTTCGACATCGACATCGACATGACATTCACAGCCCCCAACTGCCCTGCCGCCGACTTCATCCTTGAAGACGTGCAACAGAAACTGGAAGGTATTTCAGGCGTGAAGAGCGTGAACGTGAATGTGGTGTTTGAACCAGAATGGGACAAGAGCATGATGAGCGAGGAAGCCAAACTCGACCTCGGCTTTATGTAGGTCATTCTAACCACCATAGCATTTCACACATTATTATATATGAAGAACATCTATTTCATCAGTGACGCACATTTGGGTAGCCGTTTCATTGAGCACTCACGCACTCATGAGCGCCGACTCGTCAATTTCCTTGACAAGATCAAGGACAAGGCTGAGGCTGTGTACTTATTGGGCGACATGTTTGACTTCTGGTTTGAATACAAGGATGTCGTGCCCAAAGGCTTCACACGCTTTTTAGGGAAAATCAGCGAATTGACCGACATGGGCGTGGAGGTTCACTATTTCACAGGCAACCATGACATGTGGATGGGAGACTACCTTGAGAAGGAGTGCGGTGTGATTCTACACCGACAGCCTTGCACCACAGAACTGTATGGAAAGGTGTTCTACCTTGCTCATGGCGATGGACTGGACTATCGTGACCGCAACTGGAAAACACGCTTCATGTACAGATGCTTCCACAGCAAGATACTCCAGAAAATGGTGAAATGGATTCATCCACATTGGTTCATGAACTTCGGCCTCAACTGGGCAAAACACTCCCGCATGAAGAGAGTCCATCTTCCACAATCAGATGCTGATGGACTCGTGAGGGACAAAGGAGGATTCTACAATGACACGAAGCTCGTGGGCTATGAAAGTGCAACAGGAAATGGCGAAGAGCCTTATCAAGGCGAGGACAAAGAAGGATTGGTCCTCTATGCTAAAGATTATCTCAAGAACCACCCTGAGGTAAACTACTTCATCTTTGGTCACAGACACATAGAACTTGACCTTGTGCTCAACCGAGACACCCGCATAGTCCTTTTGGGTGAATGGATTTCACTCTTCACCTATGCCGTGTGGGATGGCGAATATCTCTTTGTTGATGACTTCATAGAAGGAGAAACAGAACTTTAAGACCGCTTTTCACAAGAAAAACTCATAAATATGCATGTTATGCAGAAATATTCTGCATAACATGCTTGTTTTATGCAAAAAAAGTAGTACCTTTGCCGAAGTTTTGAATAAATATACAGGACAAAAGCAATGACTGCAAGACAATCACGACTTGACATTATCAAAGCCATCATCCAGACTCAGGAGATTGGCAGCCAGGACGAATTGGCACAGGCACTCTCGAAGGAAAATGTCCACATGACACAAGCCACCCTCTCTCGCGACCTCAAATTGCTGAAAGTGGTAAAAGGCTTCTCATCCAGCGGACGCTCCATCTACATGCTTCCCGACAATCCCTACTACCGACGTGTGCGCGAGCATCGTCAGGAAGGCACAGCCATTCGCAATGGCTTCATGTCCATCCGTATCTCGGGACAGTTGGCAGTCATCAAATGTCGTCCAGGCTATGCCAGTGGATTGGCCAGTGACATAGATAATGCGCACTTCAAGGAGGTGATTGGCACTATTGCAGGCGACGACACCATATTCTTGGCTTTAGAAGAAGGTTTCAACAAAGAAGTATTAGAAGCAAACTTAAAGACTATCGTACCTGTATATCCAGGCGGTCATTTATAAAGATAATGGAATACGAAGACGGAATAAAAGTGGTTGTGGCAGATACCAGCCACGAGAAATACGTGGACTTGATTCTCGATACCATACGCGAGGCAGCAAAAAAACGTGGTACAGGCATTGCCGAGCGCACCCACGAATATATAGTAACCAAAATGAGAGAAGGAAAGGCTGTATTGGCATTAGACCCCAACACACCCTCCGAACTGGGCGACACATTTGTAGGGTTCAGTTATATTGAGACTTGGGGAAACAAGTCTTATGTAACCACCTCTGGACTGATTGTGCATCCCAACTATCAGGGACACAACATCGCCAAACGTATCAAGGATCACACTTTCACCTTGGCACGCGTGCGTTGGCCTCATGCAAAGATATTCTCGCTCACCTCTGGCGATGCGGTGATGAAGATGAACACAGCCTTAGGCTATGTACCTGTAAGCTTCAACCAACTCACTGATGACGATGCCTTCTGGCGTGGTTGTAGAGGTTGCATCAATCATCCTATCCTGGAGATGAAGGAGCGGAAATTCTGCATCTGCACTGGAATGCTCTATGATCCAGCAGAACACAAGGGTGAACCTACTCCTATCGAGATTTTCCAAGAAATCATGAAAGAGATGGTCTCAAGAGGATACATGTAGAGGCTTTAAGTATCAGACATCTTTCTTTCATTAATAAAAAAACAAATCAAACACACATATATATATATTATGGCAGAAAAGAAAAAGGTTGTCGTTGCCTTCAGCGGCGGTTTGGACACATCCTACACAGTGATGTATCTGGCAAAAGAAAAAGGTTATGAAGTATATGCCGCATGTGCCAACACAGGCGGTTTCTCCGCAGAACAGCTCAAGACCAACGAGGAAAATGCCTACAAGTTGGGAGCCACCAAGTATGTGACACTCGACGTGACACAGGAATACTATGAAAAGTCACTCAAATACATGGTGTTTGGCAACGTGCTTCGCAACAACTGCTACCCCATCTCCGTTTCTTCAGAGCGAATATTCCAGGCTTTGGCCATTGCTCGCTATGCCAAGGAGATTGGCGCAAGCGCAATCGCTCATGGCTCTACAGGAGCGGGCAACGACCAGATTCGTTTCGACATGACCTTCCTTGTGATGGCTCCAGGTGTGGAAATCATCACCCTCACTCGCGACAGCAACTTAAGTCGTCAGGAAGAGATTGACTACCTCAACAAGAACGGATTTGCTGCCGACTTCACAAAACTGAAGTACTCATACAATGTGGGAATCTGGGGCACCAGCATCTGTGGTGGCGAGATTCTTGATTCCACTCAGGGACTGCCAGAATCCGCATACCTCAAGCACCCAACCAAAGAAGGTCCTGAAACTCTGAAACTTGGTTTTGAGAAGGGTGAACTATGCTCTGTGAATGGTGCTAAATATGAAGATAAGATAGCAGCCATCCAAGCCGTAGAGGAAATTGGCGCAGCCTACGGTATTGGTCGCGACTGTCACGTGGGAGATACCATCATCGGCATCAAGGGTCGTGTGGGCTTCGAGGCAGCAGCACCCATGCTGATTATTGGCGCTCACCGTTTCTTGGAGAAGTACACACTCTCTAAGTGGCAACAGTACTGGAAGGATCAGGTCAGCAACTGGTATGGCATGTTCCTCCACGAGAGCCAGTACCTCGAACCAGTCATGCCAGATATTGAGGCTATGCTCGCTTCTTCTCAACGCAATGTGACTGGCGAGGTGACACTCGAACTCCGTCCTCTCTGCTTCCAGACTGTAGGTGTTGATTCACCTAACGACCTTGTGAAAAACAAACTCGGCGAATATGGCGAGACCGCTAAGGCATGGTCTTCTGAAGACGCAAAGGGCTTCATCAAAGTCACTTCCACCCCACTCCGTGCCTACTATCTGGCACATCCAAACGAGGAGAGATAAGCCATGGTTAGAGTAGGAATATTAGGTGCTGCAGGTTATACAGGCGGAGAACTCATCCGACTTCTTCTTCAGCACCCCGAAGTGCAGATTATCTTTGCCAACAGTGAATCCAATGCTGGCAACAAAGTATATGATGTACACGAAGGACTGATTGGTGACACCGAATTGGAGTTCTCCTCCGACATGCCATTTGACCAGGTGGACGTAGTCTTCTTCTGCTTTGGTCATGGAAAGAGTGAGGCTTTCCTCAAGGAGTACAACATTCCTGCCAATGTGAAGATTATAGATTTGGCACAAGACTTCCGTATCTCAGCCCCAACACATGATTACGTGTATGGGCTTCCTGAGATTCATCGTGAAGCAATTGCATCATGCCAACATCTTGCCAATCCCGGCTGTTTTGCCACTTGCATACAGATTGGTTTATTGCCTTTGGCAAAAGCAGGATTACTCACCAGCGATATTGCAGTAAATGCCATCACAGGTTCTACAGGAGCAGGGCAGAAGCCCAGTGCCAGCACTCACTTCTCTTGGCGCAACAACAATTTCTCTGTCTATAAGCTCTTCACTCATCAGCACTTGCATGAGATCAGCCAGACGCTCAACGAACTCAAACCTGCTGAAGCACCTCGTGTGGTGGACACACTCAATGAGGGGTATGAGGCTGAAGGCATCACTGTTGATTTCATTCCTTATCGTGGCGACTTTGCCCGTGGCATCTTCTGCACAGAAGTGATCACCTTAAAGAAAGCCCCCGCACAGGATGAGATTGTTTCACTCTACAAGCAGTTCTATCAAGACGCAGCCTTCACACACTACAGCGACAAGGCACTCGACCTCAAGCAAGTGGTCAATACCAACAAAGGACTCGTACATGTAGATGTCTTTGGCAAGAAGGTTGTAGTGACCAGCATGATTGACAACCTCCTCAAGGGAGCGGTCGGTCAGGCAGTACAAAACATGAACATCATGTTTGGCATTGACGAGCGCACAGGTCTCAACCTAAAAGCCAGCGCATTCTAACCCAAACAAAATCATTCATCATCATGAATCTATTTGACGTATATCCACTCTTCGACATCACTATCGACCACGGCAAGGGTTGCCATGTGTGGGATGATAAAGGTCAGGAATACCTTGACCTTTATGGTGGTCATGCTGTGATCAGCATTGGTCATAGCCACCCTCACTATGTTGAAGCCATGACCAAGCAACTCAACAAACTTGGTTTCTATAGCAACTCCGTCCAGAACCCTCTTCAGAAGGAGTTAGCCACACGTCTTGGCAAGGCATCTGGCTATGAGAACTATCAACTCTTTCTCATTAACTCTGGTGCAGAAGCCAATGAGAATGCGATGAAACTCGCATCATTCTACAATGGCCGCACTCGTATTCTCTCTATAGAGAAGGCGTTCCACGGTCGAACCTCATTAGCGGTGGAGGCAACCAACAACCCAAAGATTATTGCTCCTATCAACGACAACGGACATGTCACCTATCTTCCTATCAACAATCTTCAGCCATGGAAAGAGGAACTGGAGAAGGGAGATGTGTGTGCAGTCATCATTGAGTGCATTCAGGGTGTGGGTGGCATTCGCTGCACGACAAAGGAGTTTCTTCAGGGACTTCGTGAACTCTGCGACCAATACAACACAGTTCTCATCTGCGATGAAATCCAGTGTGGCTACGGTCGTTCAGGCAAGTTCTTCGCCCATCAGCACTTTGATGTGAAGCCAGACCTCATCACTTTGGCTAAGGGTATCTGCAATGGTTTCCCGATGGGTAGTGTGCTCATCTCACCAAAGTTCAAACCTGTCTATGGACAACTCGGCACTACCTTCGGGGGCAATCACCTCGGGTGTGCAGGCGCACTTGCCGTACTTGATGTGATCGAACAGGAGAACCTCATCGACAATGTAGCCAAGGTAGGACAATACATCATCGACACGCTCACCACAGAGATGAAATCAGGAAAACTTCCACATGTGACAGATGTTCGTGGCATGGGATTAATGATTGGCATAGAGCTCGACATTCCGTATAAAGAGCCACGCAATCGCCTCATCAAGGAGGAACACTGCTTCACAGGCTGTGCAGGCACCAACATCATCCGTCTGCTTCCTCCTCTCTGCCTATCAATGGAAGAAGCCAAAGACTTTATCGAACGATTCAAGAAGGTATTAGCATAACCATCAAAGCAAAAGAGCATTGTTTCAGGAAAGACTCCAAAACAATGCTCTTTTTATCTCTTCACATGAGTTCGGCCATGCCATGCTTGTCTGGGCGAAAATGCACGCATGGTACGTTGGCACTTGAACAATTATTCATTGGTTTCTTGAGATAACAATCCAAACACTATTGAAAAATATAACACTTTATTATTACAGAGTTCTGAAGTCATGATTTCTTTGCGCTTCTTTATTCATTGTCCCATCAAACAAGAATTCCCCAAGATGCCTTCCTTTTTCATCATGAAATTCAAACATGCCTTTATGAAAATCCAAGGAATTATACTGCTTCTCATTATTCTTAATTATTGCTGTCCGGTAAAACTTTTTGCTTGATGAAAAATTAGAGCTGACACTTCTCACGAGGTATCAGCTCTTTTTGCTAACTTTGAGTTTGAACAAAAAAACAGCTAGCAATGAGCA
>JAAYDO010000011.1 GCA_012729225.1 Bacteroidales bacterium
GAATTATTGCGTAATTATCCATCTTAAATGCGATTATGAGACTGGCCAATGAGTTTTTACGTAATTTGCGGGAGATTCCTTTCCAATTTCACGGAAACGAAGATAATCCACTTTATCATCATCCGGATTCTCTTATAGAATTTGTTTGCGAAGGATTTCCAATCCGTCTTTATCGGTAATAAAAATATCATTCTCAATCGCATATTGAACAGCATCGGCAGAAAAACCTGTTCTGGAAACAAACCATCCTCTGGCAGCACGTTCCTGAGCATGCCGAACAAGCTTTTCAAGTTCTTTAATCCCTGCTCGCTTATTACGCCATTTTACTTCTACAACCCATCGTTCCTGGCCCTCTCCAATCGCATCCAATTCGATTTGTCCATCCAGTGAAACCTCATCCTCCACATCTTCAAATAAAGGTAGGGTAACCTCGCCAAGTGTATGAAACACCTCCCCAGAAATGGATTGGCCGCTGAAATGGCGCATCAGTTCGCGCACCAAACTTTCCTTTGCATCCCCAAGCTCTTCTGAGACGCGCTGAAATTGGTGATCCAGACGATGGATCAACCCTTTGAGATCCATCGGTTCAGCGGTAAGACTCACCTCGATCCCTTTGATCACATTACCTATCCAAAAACGTAGGACCGGATCACGAAAATAATACGCCTTGTCTTTCTCAACGACCAGGTCAACCTCACACAACCAGCGCAGGTAATCACTCGCACTGGCGGACGTAACACGAAGTTGGCGGGCGATCTGAGTAGCCGTAAGCCCTTCCTCTTGCGCCAGGATCTGCAATACCGATTTTAATGCTCCATACCCTTTGGCCTTCTGAAGGGAAAGATCATAGACATACTGGCAGAAATCGTAGATTCGCCCGCCGGGTGAGAGGGTCTCAACCAGGAAAGCCTGTTTGATCACATCCGGAGATGCAGGCCGCTGAACCACATCGACCAGATAACTAACACGCCGGGTAACCGCAGTGATGTAGAAAGGATGCCCTCCGGTGAGGGAATGAAGCAAGGGATATAAATCGGGTTCCAGAGGCTCTGATAGAAGTTTGTTGGCCAATTCCTGAGTACTCTCTCGATCAAATGGCTCAACCGCTATACGAGTAAACTGGGCAAACAAGGGACTTTTAGGGTTGGACAATAATCCCGCAAGTACGCTGATGGCAGAGCCCGCCAGTATATACTGAACCTCACTTTCGGACTGTAACTCAGCCCGCAGCAGCGCCACCACATTTTGGCTGTTCGGGTAATTTTCAAGTGTACGAATTTCCTGAAACTCATCACATATCAACACAATCTTTTTACCCTGGGTGGCAGCCGCCTGGCGCGGGAATCGAAATGTCTGGCGTAACAACGCCTGTCGATCCGGACGAGCCCGCTGAAGTTCCTGGAGAATGGGTTGAATTTCTTCATAGAGTTTATCCCCTCCAGCTCTCAGGACAGCCGATCCAAGACTGGCTGGATTAAGGAAAGACTCAGGATCGCTTTTCCCTTCTTCAAGCAACCAGTAGCAGATTGAGCCAATAAAACCCAGTGCAAAATTCTCGGGTGAGCTGCAAATCACAGAGAAATCCAGAAA
>JAAYDO010000046.1 GCA_012729225.1 Bacteroidales bacterium
CAGCCTGATAATGCTCTCGTATTTTGGCTATCTGGTCTGCATAATACATCTCTGTGGCAGCTTCAGTATTGAAGGATGCTACCATCTTAGCTACAGTTTCCTTATCAAAGTTGACACTGTAGTACTGTGCCTTGGCTGTTGCCAGGGCACAGATGATAAGAGAGATTATAAGCAGACATTTTTTCATGTATAACGCTTTTCAATTGGTTTTAAGTTCAATACATGCCCTGCTTGATTTACCTTTTGGGCAAAAGGCAGAGATTTACTGATACCAGAACGATCCCAATCACGGCAATATGCCTCGATTGCTTGCTGATGGTTGCATTTCAGTTCTCGCTTGTAGAGCTTCAAGGCTTCCTTCTCGGCTCTTTCTGTGGTGTAAGTCATGTAGCATTCATGGGGTTCTTCGACTCCAAAGACGGCTCCAACACTTCCTCGACGGATGAATACCTCACGGAAGAAACTGCGTCCTTCCTTGTTCTCCAGTCGATTGATGGTGAAAATCTTTTTGCAGTCCACATCAGTTAATCCAAGGATAGCCTTGATTTCATCAAATCTCTCACGGAACTTGCTCTGGTCAAGCAGCATCACCACATCGGAGTTGTTGATGATGGCCTCCTTCACAATGGGACTGCCAACAATATCCTGAATTTCCTGTGTTACCACACCGACACTTGCCCAGAACTTACGTGCTGTCTTGTAGAGGTACTTGATGTATTCTGCCATCATAGGGCTGGCAATAGCTTTCCATGCCTCTTCAATGACAAGCACCTTACGGTTTTTCTTGATACGCATTTTCTGGATGAATACATCCATAATAATAAGAGTGACCAATGGGAAAAGCAGCGGATCATCCTTGATAGAGTCAATCTCAAAGACAATGAATGTCTCATCAAACAGTGTAGAATCCAGGTCTTCATTCAGGGTCTTATCGTGATTGCCACCTCGGTAGAAGTCCTTCATCATATAGCGATAGGTACTGATGTCGATACCCTGAATCTGGTTTTCCTGACAGATGTCGGGAATACGCTGCACACTGAACTCATAGAAGGAGTTAAATGACAGTTCGGTTACAGGAAGTTGTTTCCTGCGACTTTCTATCTCGTCAATCTGTGCCTCGATACGTGCCATACGCTCATTTTCTGTTTCCCTACTATTGACATTCTTGTTTCGGTCATCAATGAGCAATCCTTTCCGCAAGTCTTCACGTTGGGGTGGAGTAAAGCCATTGAAGCCGTTGAAATAGACATCATAGTATTCTGTGATGACTTGCTCAATAAGTCTTTCCTCCGTCTTAGTGACAGTTCCTTGCGTACCTTTCCATATCAGCATGATAAGGTTCTTCAGGAATCCTGTCTTTTCCACGTTCAGTTCCTCACGCTTGATGCGGAATGGATTCATGGTGATGGGATGTTCTTCTGTATAGCTGATATACTTACCGCCTACATATTCACATAAGCCCTCGTAAGAGTTACCTGTATCGACCATGACAACATCGGTATTTTGCTCCCACATCTGACGGACTACGCTATTCATGTGGAACGACTTACCGCTACCAGAAGGGCCAAGGCAGAAAAAGTTTGAGTTATCCGTAATCTTGTTTTTGCCTTCCTTGCCGCTGATGTCAATGGCTACTGGCACACCTTGCCTGTCCGTATAGTATATTTTAAGAGGTGTGTCCTCACTGTGCTGAATATGCTCCTTGTACATCAAACAAGCAGCAGCATCGCTCAAAGTGAGGAAACGGTCATAGTCCTGGTTCATTCCATAACAGTTGCCGGGGAAGGAGTTAACGAACAGCTCCAACTGGTTATAGGCTCGTTTGCTGATATGAATGCCAAGGCGACCAAAAGCATTCTCCAGATGGTTCGTACATTTTTGAATGTCGGCATCCTTGGGAACACCTACAATCAAATTGAAATGAGTATATACAAGTTGTTTGTTCTCTCTTGCTATAACATCCTGAACCTTCTTGATGTCCTCAACAGCAATCAGATTACTTGGATTGGGCATACTGGAATGGCGGTTCTTCTTTTTGTCCAACAATGCCAGTTCACGTTTTTGATTTGGCATGAAGAACATCTGGTTATAGACAACCACGTCTGCTGAAGGGATGCTGTCAACCAAAGACACAAGATCGACAGGCATAGCGACGTTATTCACTTCAATATTGGTGAACGGCCTGACAATCGAAGGGATGTTGATGCAGTCCACGTCAACAAGGCTATACACCTTGCATCGACGATCGCCCATGGAAATGGTCTCGTCATCGACCTTGAAGTTGGTCATCGACACAATCTTGTCGTTAAAGTTCATAGAGAAATAGCGGTCAACATAAAGACGCGCTTCTTCACCACCCAAATAGGTGGAATCTACACCGCTGTCCTTCAGGAGGTCTTTAACCTTGCGAATCTTTACAAGGAAATCTCGCCATTTCTTGCTGTCAAAGGAAAATAGACGGCTCTTTTTGTTCTCCTGAGTGATAATCAGATAGGTCTGACTGTCTGTATAGGTACGGCCAGTAAAGTATCGGAAATAGCTTTCAGAAAGAAACTCATGATTATCTGAAGTCTCATCCTTGAACTGCTTCCTGACAAACACATCCTGCTTGTGGATGGCATAACCTTCTCCAAGCGTCTGTGCAATAGCCGTAAGCAAATGAGTGAACTCATAGTAGCTGTCAATATTGGCTGAGTACTTTTGAACGGGATTCTCAATCTTGATTATAGCCGAATATTCACCAGTCTTCGTGTAGAGAACACCAATACCATCTACATCCTCGATGGAGAAGTAGATGTCCTGGAATATCTTCTTGCGCTTACCGCCAGTTCCAAAGGCATAGACAGAAATGGCCATGCCTATGAGTATCGCGGTAAATGCTATGATGACATATAGAATCATTCTTATCTCCAAATTAAGGCAGACTCACCCTGTCGAAGGGGCGAGCCTACCGATTACATTTATTCAGATTTCAATACACTTGCTCATTAACTACACTCGATGAAAATTACATTCTTCGTGAACAAGCGTAGATAAACACACCGTGGTCTTCTTTCTTTGTGTGCAGACCTTTCTTCTGTTTGAAGAAGATAAGTCCGGCACCAGTGCAGAGAGAAACAGCAAGAACAATCAGACCAACAACAAATCCAAAGATGCAGTAGGCTATGATGAAGCCAAGAATGGCACCGCCAACAGCGCAAGCTGCCCATGTGATGTAACGCCCTTGGATGCCCATGAACTCCAGAGGCTTCTGAAGTCCCTTGAACATTGGGTAACTGACATATTCGTTGTGTTCTGTTCCTGCTGCCATAGTGTGTATCTACGCTTGAATCTGGTTTAGAGACCGAAGAAGAGAGGCAGAGCCTGTGCAGCTGCAACGAGGAAGATGCAAGCACCGACAACCATCATAATCTTCTTCTTGA
>JAAYDO010000164.1 GCA_012729225.1 Bacteroidales bacterium
AGATGTACCTCTGCTCTTCCTCTGCTATTTCTTCGCTAAAAGTCCGATGAAAAGGGCTTTTCTTATGAAAAATAGCAGAGGAACAGCGGAGTCACAACGGAGGATTAACGGAGGATCATCTGACCACGAAAGTATTGAAAGAGTGTGGCTGAGTCTGGATATTGAGGTATTTACCGCCCAACTTCACACAGAGAGAAGAAGATGAATCGGTGAAGTTGCCAGCAGTTACAATGTATGCGCCCTTCTTATCTTTGAAGACAGTCACAGGCGTTTGGCTATATTCACGTCCTGCATAGCCCACCATTTCTGTGCCAGGATTGATGAAATGGCTGAAATGCTTGTAGGCATAGAATTCGGCAGTATATCGAGGTTTTCTTGTCTTGCTATCTACCTGCACAAGTGCATTTTGAGTCCATCCCCAAGTGGACATGCCATTATCTGTAAGCACAAAGTTCCAGTTGTAGTATTCATCACAGCCATTGCCCAGATTATCAGAAAGCAGGAAGAAGGTATGTTCGCCAGCCTTCCAATCCATCTGGCCATTGCCACACTCGCTCTCGCTCATCATGAAACGGAAGTTAGGATAACGCTTGCGCAATTCAGGCAGGTTCTCACGACATTCCCATTGAGTACCCACACCCTTCACATATTGCTGAAGATGCTTGTCATCAAGGATCTTCTCCACATAATCCAATCGATTGGTATTGATAGTGCCCAACCAAATCTCCACCTCAGGATGCTTCTTTTGAATAGTTGGAGCCAAATAATCATTGTTGAAACGGAGTGTACCCTCGGCTGTCCATGCACAACCCGGATAAGGAGTATAGGAATACGCCTCATTCTGGTACATCACCTTAGTGATAGGCAGTCCTTGTTCCTTGTAAAGTTCGATGAAACGGCAGAACATCTCGGCATAGCTCTGCAGATAGCGAGGTTCTTGAATGAAGAAATCCTGTGAAGCAAGACGACGTGGGAACACATTATTCCTTTCTCCCAAAAGCTTCATTTCATCGGCATCCACCGCCTTTCCATCATCCATATAGAGCAGATAAGCCAATCGCTCATCCATCTTATTATATTTATTAGGAACAACAGGATAGTCGTTATTAATCTTCATCCATGTAGGAGGACTCCAAGGACTCATGAAGAGTTCGAGTTCAGGACAATACTTCTGAGCAGCACGAGCCAAAGGAATGATATTACGCTTGTCGTGCTCAATATTGAAATGCTTTAAGCCCAGATCGCCCACCACATCGTCACAGCTATACCATTCGCGGGCATAGTCATTCGCATTCATACTCACACGACCATGAGTGAAATGCAGATCACCATCAGCCGAAAAGAGCCGATGCATGAGTTCATCCTGGTCATTACGTGAGAGGAGGTTGAAGGCATCCCAATCCAGTTCGTTGAAAGTCGTTCCCCAAGCACGGAAAGGCACACCCCTCTCATTGCTGTTCACATCCACAACCACTTTCAGGTCGGTCTTCCCTACCAATGTTGTTTTAGATTCTTTCCACTCAGCCTTTTCAGTTGTCGTATATACCTTCACAGATTGTGCCATTCCAGCTACTGTCATGACAGCACCCAATGCTGACAGAATCATTCTCTTCATATAGAAAATATTATTCATTAGGTTTTCGTTAGTTAAATTGTGATTATTGCCACAAAGTTACGAATTTCCCATGAAAAGAAAAAAGAAGAGACGTTTTTCTTTGGAAGATTACAGAGATACAAGCAGACGAAGCATGTCCACAGCAGTATGTTCTCCGCCAGTATTGATGAGGAAGAAAGTTGGCTGGATAGCCACATGTTCTGAGTTATTGCACCTATGCCATTCATCATTCCGAGAAGATTAGTTATCATTGAAATGGTCTGTTGCAACATGTGTCTCATCATTCACAATCTTTTTCATCTCATTCAACTTCAAAGTTACGACCATTTCCAAGGCTACACAATATTTATATATGGTGATTCGTACTCCAGAATGAAGTGACCGCCAAGTTTTTTCTTTTGATGATGACAACAAGAATACTTCTTGCCTTTGCAATGCTAATCGGAAAGAGGCTTCACAGATGATTCTCATCGGGCTTCACAGATGTTGCAGGTCGGGACTTTCTCTGACAACGTAGAAGAATACTAAGAGCAATCATCATTGTCGGATTCTCGGGGATGGGAGCAGCCTTCTGCTGCAAGCAGAAGACAAGCGGACACTCATCATGCATCAACCATTCGTTTGTTGAAGAACAATTGTGCTGACAGGTTTTCTCACCTGTCACTCTCTATTTCAAAAGTGACGTTATAGCCACTGATAGGATTTTCCCTCAGCGACAAAGTGAGTTGCTGCATCATGAGAATCTGGCGCGACAGCGAAAGACCAATGCCAGAGCCTAACTGTTTGGTTGTAAAGAAAGGAATAAAGATTTCACGAGCCACCTCATCAGGAATGATGTGTCCGTCATTGCTTATTTGTAGTTTATTAAATGCGTTGGCGTCATGTCTAAAAGTTGTTGAGGCAACAATATGTTTGACACCAATAGTTTTGGCGTCTGCCTCAATAGCATTTTTCACCAAGTTGATAAACACCTGACGAAGAAGATTCTCATCCGCATTGACAAATATGTTTTCTGGCACCTCTATGTTCCACTTGAGGTTTGGGTAGAGAGCAGAGATGCTGTTACAGAATGCGCACAGATTCATGTCGTTCAGCACAGGCTCCTGCAACTGGGTCATCTTTCGGTAACTATCCACAAACGTGGCAAGTCCCATGCTCGTGTCGTGGATGGCCTGAATACCCTCCTCATATGGAGTGCCCTTTATACCAGAATGCGAAAGATATGCCTGGCTGATGCTCTGAATAGGTGTTGTGGCATTCATAATCTCGTGAGTGAGCACACGAGTGAGACGTTGCCATGCCTCCACCTCATTGTGAGCAACAAGTTTCCGTATCTCTTGCCCCATGTCGTTGAGTGCCTCCTGCAAAGCCCGCTCACCAAACAGCAATCCCTTTGTTGGCAAACGAAAAGAGAAATCACGATGCCTGATGGCATCCCGCATCAATTTTGCCCTTTCCTTCAACAAACACTGATGGCGGAAGCCCATAGCAAGAGTGAAAAGAAGAACGGCAGCTATAACTATTATCGCGACAATCATTGATTAAACTTCTTATATAAGGTTTGTCTGGTAATACCAAGCAATTCCGCCGCCTTGGTCATGTTGCCATGACACTTGTCCACCACCTTCTTCACATGTTCCTTCTCCAGATCCTCAAGTGCCACAACCTCCTTGCTATTGTCTATCGCATCCTTGAGCACCCGAATCAGTTCATCATTATCCCAAGGCTTCGTCACAAAATCAACAGCACCATTCTTCAATCCCTTCACGGCAAGTTTCACATCAGCATAGGCAGTCACCAGCACAACAGGTATATCGGGATGCTTACGGTGAATGGTCATCAGCCAGAGCATTCCTTCTTGTCCTGAATTGACACCGAGCGTGAAATTCATATCCAGCAGAATCACATCTACATGTTCCTGCTGAATAGTGGTCATGATTGATTCTGGCGTGGAGAGAGTGATGATGCGGTCAAACACATCAATAAGACAAATCTTCACTGCTGTCAGTATCGCAGGGTTGTCATCCACCACGAGTAT
Organism: Bacteroidales bacterium; assembly: GCA_012729225.1. Lineage (GTDB taxonomy): Bacteria > Bacteroidota > Bacteroidia > Bacteroidales > Bacteroidaceae > Minthosoma. The sequence goes on from JAAYDO010000164.1 coordinate 3,654, forward strand.
CGTTCCATAATTCGTTTTCATGTTGCAAAGTTACTCTTTTTCATCATTAATACTACCTAAAAAAGACAAAATCAAAAGCCTCTCTCCCAAAAGTGTATGATTTTCATACAGTAAAGTGTATGATTTTCATACAATCTGCACCTGGGCACAAAAAAATCCATTGCCAATTTGCAGTTTCAATGTAACTTTGTAACAGAATCAAAAAAATAAAGCGATGAAGAGAATGATAAGCATACTACTGATGCTGGCTATTTGCAAAAGCATGACCGCCACAAAGACCGACACATTGTTTTTAGGTCTTCAAGATGCCATCCGTATAGCACAACAGCAATCGCCTTCTGCTCAGAGCGCACGCAATTCCTTCCTCTCTGCCTATTGGAACTACCGCTATTTCCGTGCCAACTATCTGCCTTCAGTCACCCTCACCTCCTCACCATATATAAATAAGGAGATGAATAAGATCACGCAGTCTGACGGTACTGCCATGTTTCTCAAGCAAGACCAGTTTGGTGCAGACCTCGCATTGAAGGTGAATCAAAACATTGCACTGACAGGCGGCAGCCTCTTTCTCAAGAGTAGCCTCAACCGATTGGACGAACTGCAGAACAATACCACAGCCTACAGCAGTCAGCCCCTCGTCTTCGGATACCAGCAGAGTCTCTTTGGCTACAATTCCCTTAAATGGGACAAGCGAATAGAGCCCATCCGCTATCGAGAGGCAAAGAAACAGTATGCGGAAACACTTGAAATCATCTCTGCCACCACCTGCAACCACTTCTTCTCTCTTGCTTCCGCACAAACCGAACTTGACATGGCACGCCAGAACTTTGCTTCTGCCGACACACTCTACAGCATGGCACAAGGTCGCTACAAGATAGGCACCATCACCGAAAACGAGATGCTCCAGCTGGAAATCAACCGTCTCAACGAGGAGACCAACGTGATGGATGCTGAAATCAATCTGAAGGAAGTGATGCAGAGCGTGCGTTCCTTCCTTGGTTTGGAACAGAACATGGAACTCCGACTGATCATGCCAGACAGCGTACCACAGTTTGAAGTGCCACTCCAACAAGCCATGCAACTGGCCCTTGAAAACAGTCCCGACCCTGAATACTATCAACGCATCATGAAGGAGAGCGAGAGCAATCTTGCATACACCAAGGCCAATGCAGGACTGAAAGCAGACCTGTATGTTCAGTTTGGTCTCTCACAAACAGGGCGAGACATCAATACCTCATACCGCCATCTGATGAATCAGGAATATGCCAGCATTTCTCTCGTCCTTCCCATCCTCGACTGGGGGCGCGGGAAAGGAAAGGTGAAAGTAGCCAAATCACAACTGGCACTGACAACCACACAAGCAGAACAGGGCATGAATGACTTCAACCAGAATGTGCAAAAACTGGTTCTCCAGTTCAATATGCAAGCACGCAAGGTGTATATAGCCACTCTCACCGACAAGCGAGCAGAACAACGACATGCAGTTGCCAAACGACTTTACATCATGGGACGCAGTTCCATCCTTGACCTCAACTCTGCTATCAATGAGAGAAACTCTGCCAAGCGCAACAGCATCTACACATTGCGAACCTACTGGAGTCTCTACTACACTCTTCGAAGCATGACTGCTTTCGATTTTGAAAACGACAAACCCCTCACCGAGGAACTACCCATCAATTAACACATCCAACTCTTAACCCCTCATTCCTATGGACATTCTACTTCCTCCCAAACCCTGGTACTCCAAGTACCGATATTATATCATCTTTGGTGTGTCATTCCTCGCCTTCTCCATCTACATCATCACTCTCGCATTCGGTCCTCGCCAACTGAAGATTAATGCAGAGGACTATAAGATAGCGGAGGCTACAGAAGCTCCTTTCCTGGAATACATCGATGTGGAAGGAGTCGTGCAACCCATCCAGACCATTCGGCTCAATGCCCTTGAGAGTGGATTTGTCGAGCGCATAGTATCAGAAGAAGGTGCCATGATCCATGCAGGTGACACCATCCTCATTCTCACCAATCCCGACCTTCTTCGTGCTATTGATGACGAACAGGCAGAATGGCAGAACAGCCAGCGCAACTACCGTGAACAGGAGATAGAGATGGAGCAACGCTCCCTCACCCTCCGCCAACAGGCACTTGATGCAGAGCATCAGATGTCAAGTCTTGATAAATCTCTGAAACAGAGCCGAGAAGAATATCGCATGGGAATCAAAAGCAAAGCAGAACTTGATGTGGTAGAAGAGAACTATAACTATCAGCACAAGAAAGCACAACTGCAAATGCAAGGTCTCAGACACGACTCTGTAGCCACAATCCTCAAACGAGAGATGGTGCGTGCAAATAGGGAAGCCTCTTCACGCAAACTCTCACGCTCCACCAGTCGCACCTCCAACCTCATTGTCCGTGCCACCGTTTCCGGGCAACTCAGTTTCCTCAATGTCACGATTGGCCAGCAAGTACCAGCAGGTTCAAGCATTGGAGAAATCAAGGTTCTGACGGAATACAAGGTACACACTTCCATCTCTGAATACTACATAGACCGCATCACAACAGGACTTCCTGCCAACATCCAGTATCAGGGAAAGAAGTATTCGCTGCGCATCAGCAAGGTTGTACCCGAAGTCAAAGACCGTAACTTTGCCTGCGACCTTGTCTTCACAGCCGACAAGCCATCAAACATCCGCCTTGGCAAGAACTATAGAGTGCAGATTGAACTTGGCAAACCAGAGCAGTCTCTCACCATTCCTCGTGGTGACTTCTACCAGTCCACAAGCGGCAAGTGGATATACAAACTCTCTGCCGATGGCTCTACTGCCCGCAAGGTGGATATAGAGATTGGGCGTCAGAATCCACTGCAATACGAGATCATATCAGGTCTCACCCCTGGCGACAAGGTGATTCTAAGTGGCTATGAAAGGTTTGGAGAGGTAGAAGAATTGGTCATTAAGTAATCACTCAAATCTTCACACGTTCTATGATTATCATCAAAAATAAATACAATTATGATTAAGTTAGAAAACATCAAGAAGGTATTCAGTACCGAAGAAGTGGAGACATGGGCTCTCCGCGAAGTGAATCTCGAAGTGCAGGAAGGTGAGTTTGTGGCAATCATGGGTCCGTCTGGTTGTGGCAAGTCCACTCTGCTGAACATTCTCGGCTTGCTCGACAATCCCACAGAGGGCGTTTACACCCTCAACGGCAAAGATGTCAGCACGCTCATGGAGAACGAACGAACCGAAATCAGAAAAGGAGTCATCGGCTTTGTGTTCCAGAGCTTCAACCTCATTGACGAACTGAATGTGTATGAGAATATTGAACTGCCGCTGCTCTATATGGAAACTCCTGTCAAAGAACGCAAGGAGCGTGTGGAGGCAGTGATGGATCGCATGGCCATCTCACACCGCCGCAATCACTTTCCAAGCCAACTCTCTGGCGGTCAGCAGCAACGTGTGGCCATTGCCCGCGCTGTGCTTCCCAACCCCAAAATCATCCTTGCCGATGAGCCAACAGGCAACCTCGACTCAAAGAATGGCAAGGAGGTGATGAACTTGCTGAGTGAACTCCACAAGGATGGTGCAACCATCATCATGGTGACTCACTCACAGCACGACGCCAACTATGCTGAGCGCATCATCAACCTGTATGACGGTCAGGTGGTGGAGAAAACTGAACTCTGATGCAACACACCAGCAATATCGCCTCACGCCTGCCTTGCGCAACGACTTTCTATTGGCATGTCTGCAGGGGTGCTCATCGGAAATCTGCCAGACGTGATCAAGGGCTGGTGCTCTTAGAATCGACACACCAATAAAAACATCGCCTACTTGACTGAGAGGACATGTCAAGTAGGCGATGCCTATTATTCCCTTTCGCTTGAGGCTCTCCTGCAAAACCAGCACCCGTTGGTACGCATCAAGTTTGAAGATTCAGAAATATCACACCCTACCCACATCCATCAGGGAGAGCGGATAAATATTGATGCGTGCAAGGGTGAAACGGTATGGATTTCCCTACCACTTGAGTTCTCCAATCATCGAAGCACGTTTCAAGCACTAACGAACAATGCTTCAACCGCCAACGAACAATGGTGCGATGACCAACGAACAATGGTGCAAGTGCCTTTGAACCACGCATGCGTTTTTGGCCCAACAAGCATACCATCCAAAAACCTCTTTAATTCTCTCTATATAAACAAGACATGAGCATCAGAAGAGAATCGGGAGACATCATCCACATGCACGGATGAGTCGCTCAGTGACAATGCCTGCCAGAATCGCCTTACCCATCCTTCACATCACATGAATCTTGACTGATTAGAGCATGAATTAAACTCAAAAAATAAAAGGAGAAAGCATGACAGGAAAGAGACCTCAACCATCAACAACCGCTGTCCCTTCTTCTGAATTCATTCAATCACATCGAGTGGTACAACATATTGGAGGTGATGGTTTCTATCATGGCTGATGGCACTTCACATTCCTTGGCTATATCCTGCCACTGCGAAGCGGCTTCACAGACCTCATCAATGATAGCACCTGCCTCTTTGATATTATTCAATGAGGCAAAATCCAATAAATCCTTTCGTGTCAAACTGTCAAACTTGCCATTGACAGACATTTGATGTGTAGCAGTCCATCCACCATTGGGATTATAGGCATACCCCATATCGTAGGCAGGTGAAAGATGCCATTTTCCATCTTCCTCCATCAAGAATGAGATGTTTTTAGTGTGGTCGTCTTGATTGCGAACAACGACATTGAAGACCAGACGGCGGAACATCTCCTTGGCATCAGAATATGGCAACCGAAGTCCTCTCATCACATTGAACGCCTGCTCATATGAGTAAGCCCTTTGAAGACGATAATCAAAATGGGCGATGCCACAAAGCGTTTGCATATGCACCTTTTTCCCATTTTTTCTATCAAAGCGTTTGGTCAGGAAGTGGGCACGTCCATTTTCCTCAATCAGAGAGCATTCCGACATTTCAATACCACAGGATAGAGCCAACTGATAGAACGAATATTCCAGACGACCAAAGTTTTCAGTTGCTCTGAACCCTGCTTTTGCCGAAACCCCATCCAGTTTGATCAGGTAGTAGTCAAACCCTTCAGGAGCAGTGAGCTGACCAGAACAGACTTCGCCTGTTTCCTTGTTATAGGCAATGATGGCTTTTGCACGCTGTCCTCCTGCTGAAGTCCCCAAGCTCAGAATCTCTGCAATAGCCGATTTTCTGTCATCATTAAGATTCACGCCAAAAGAAGACTTCTCGTCAAGTGCATTTTTAGCCACTTCCACCAAAGAGTCTATTTCAAACCTTGTATGAGTTCCATAAGGAATGTCTGCTGCCGGCTCAAACTCCAATGCGCCCATACATCTTTTCCCCAAGAAGCAAAGCGTCTCAATGGGATTGCTGCTCGTGCGCCCTGTCAAGGCAAGCCACCTGTCAAACAAAGCACGTCCGTAAGTGTCGGGAAGAGAATCTGCCAGCATGCCGGGAAGTCCCTGAAAAGTCGTTCTATCTAAATTGGCAAAGGAATAAACACGCCCCTCTCGAACAGGCATCATCAATGGCGAAGGCTCAATGCCACGACTGATGAAACGACGATCATACTCAAACTCCACCACCTCATAGCGGCTATTCCAACTGAATGTGCCAACAGGAATGCCAAACATATGAACCCTTGCAACATCTACCATTTCGACTCCTCCTTGTTCATTGCATTCACCTGCTTTGCCGCACGTTTACGCCTATGTTTTGCCTCTGTGGCATGAACCAACTCGTAGTATTCACTCGGACTCATTTGCTCTTCCTCTATCAAGGGTTGAAGAACATCCAGTTTACCCAATATACGTAGCACTCTCAACAAGGAGTCGAACGAACGAATCTCCCCCTTCTCTATCTTCTTCAGAGAAGAAAGAGAAACACCTGCAGAATCCGCAAGGCTCTGCTGTGTAATGTTCTGTTTCAGCCTGATGGTCTTCAGACGATTCCCTATTCTATGAAGAATGGTGGAATCTGGAAGCATATAAATATCATCCATAACAGTTTTATATTAAACCTTTACATTGCAAATGTATAAATAAAAGTCTAATATTAAACTATTATTTATTATTTATTTTCATTTTTATTATATTTTTATTGAAAGAAGCACAAATAGCCTGCATGAGATGTGGCAAAACGACAGGCTTCGTGACAACAGCAAGATTTTCCATCTGAGCACAATAGATGGATGGGGCGATCTTGACAAACCATTGAGCAGGAACATATGATATGAATCCTGCAGAAACGGTAGAGGAACAGAGAAAAGGAATGGAGGAACACATCAAATATTACACCAACCACAAAAGGTCTCATTCTATCCTTGATGCACTGCTTCCTGCCATAAAATATGGCATGATAGCATAGAAAAAGCATCAAATCCTTGTATGAATGGCAGAAATCATGTATATTTGTTGCGCTAAGATTAAAAGAAAAAAAACGATAGTACAATGAAAAAAGAACACATGAA
>JAAYDO010000098.1 GCA_012729225.1 Bacteroidales bacterium
CAAAATGCGGCTTCGTGGGTGCTTGTGACAGATTTTACATCAAAAAAGCGGCATAGAAAGAATCTTTCCATGCCGTGCCTGTAAAAAAACAAATAAGAGGATGTGCCTATTTTGACACACCCTCTTCACTCATCTTATGTTCAAATTATATTCAAGGAAACTCTTACTTGTTCTTCTGATAGTATTCCACTGCTGCCTTCACGTTGTCCTTCACTGCCTTGCTGCTACGAGTTGCGCCAGTCACAACATCCACCTTGTCAGCATCAGCAAAAGAAACGTTTTCATATTTAGGGAACATCTCCTTCAGCAAACGGTCAAAGAACCTTGGGGTCTCCTGATTGCTGAGTGCCTCTACACTCACGACCTTGTTCTTCTTGATTGTCACCTTGAGAGGGGTTTCACCCTTAAAACCTCTTGTGTTGCAAAGAGTGGTGGTGTTGATCACATAAGTGCCCTTTGCCTTTGTCATCACTGGCTCCTGTGCCTGCGCCTGTTGCGCCAAGGCAGTTGTGGCAGTTGTCATGACACAAGCCATCAAGGCTATTCTCCTCACATTCTTCAAAATTCCTTTCATCTCGTTCTTTTTATATTTAATGATTTTCTATATTTTCTTTTTCTGCCCCCCACTCCGCTCATCACAAAAACTTAGACGAACAAAGCACCAAATGGTTTAAGAGCACGAGAGGGTTTCTATATCGCTGATATAGGAAAATATAGCAATGACGAATGCTTTTCTGCTCTCATGGGATGGGTATATAAAGAGAATAGAGGCGGTCATGAGACCGCCTCTATAAGAAGAATAAATTCGTTACTGAACTGTTATTACAAAATTACAATTGTCACTCGAATTTATATACATTCCATTAACTGCAGCAGAATTAACCTGACTTGAACTTAGCTCTATATTAAAAGAACCTGTTGACCATACGCCCTCTAATTCTACACTTCCAATTTTATATGTGTAGTTGAAACCATTCACACCACCAGTTACTTTCAGTGTTATACTTTTATTCCCATATGGTTCAAAAGCCTCTTTTTCAATCTTATATGTATAAGCATAATACCAATAGTTTGAGGTATTAACAGAAGAAGATGTTGGTCTTGAATAAGGAATAGTCGTTGAAGCATTCTTAGCCTTTACATTCAGATTGAATGTCAGTTCTCCTGCCTCATAATTATCATCAGCCGCCTGATGAACAACAACTTTTGTGTTGCCTGTTCTGAGAAGTTTGAAGTTAGGATCTGTCAATCCATACAAGCCTTCATTGCTTGTCACATCTATCACGTCATAAGTGATGCCACCTGTGCTGGATGTGGTGAAGTAATTTCTCAGGTTGATGGTTTCTTCCACTGTTGGACTCATATTTGCAGAACTTGCCACAGCGAGATTTGATGGTTGCTTAACAACAACAGGAGCACTACCGTTAGGCTCTGTCTTGAGAAGCAATTCGTTTACTGTAGAATTGGTCTCTCTATACATGTACCAATCACGGTTCACCTCATGATTGAGCACCCACTGTGTGAATCTTGGATAAGGGCCTGCTCGATGATCTCCTATCTCACAAATAGGCTGAAGTTCCACAGGCCATGCCCACACGTATTCACCTGTCACTCCCTGATATGGCTTGTTCACCACTTTGTAACTATAGGGCAGACACATGATGAATGGTGCTTCGCCCTTGTCTGGAGCAGGAATGCGGGAAGCACCACCGAAGGCACTGTTAGCACTATTCACTTCTCCTGTAGGAGCAGGAGTGCCTGGATTCAGCACACGAATTTCAAAGCCTCCCATGTTGGTGTTGTAGCTGACGCCCTGTCCCATTGTCTCAAAGCTGAAATAAGCCATTGTCCAGTTCTTGCCAACAGTGATGGTTCGCTGACGGCCTATCTTGTCCTCACGATTGTTATACACATTGATAGGAGAATATTCGCCACTGGCAGCAGGTGTTTCACCAAACATCTGGTGAATCTCACCCAGACACTGCTCCTGAGCATTGATGTTGGTAGGATCTGTGAAGAAGATGTAGGATGCAAGCGTACCACCTGCGGCAAGAGGAGTGACCGTGGCAAACTCACGTCCACTGGTATGCTCCACCTTGAACACGACATCATTGTAGTCAATATCAAACGATCCACCAAGGTCCTCGCAAACTAGCATCCATGTGCCAGCAGGTTCTGGGTCTTCATTGATGATGGTAGGTTTGAGACCATTAAATGCAATCACCACGTCGTTCAGGTCAAAGTCGCTCATTTGAGCTTTATTTGGCCAATCCTCAAAGCCAAGGAACATCTGTCCTGCCTCGTTGTAGAAGGTGGAAGCATAGCATGGGTTCATGTCACTAACCTGAACCTTGTTTCCATTTGCATCAACAGTCACACCATTGCCCACCTTGCTAATATCATTCTTGTCGCTCTCTGAATATAAAGTATAAGAGCCACTTGAATCAGACTTCTTCAGATACATGCCGAACTTTGTTCCCTTAGGAATATCCACTCTGATGCCCTGAGCTCTGGTAGTTCCCTCTACCAACGTGCTTCCATCAGTGGTGCTCCACTGTGGCTTTAACTTTGTGACAGTGATATTCTTGAATGCAAGCCAGTTGGCATTGCAGTTCTGCACATTAAAGCCTACAGAAAGATGACCGTTAACATCGGTTGTTCCTTCCAATACCAAATCGCCTGATACATACTTCTTGTTATTATCAAGACCAGTATTCAAAGTAGCCCTATTGATTCCTACAACATTGTCTCCCACATAGAAAGAAGCACCTGAAGGATAGTCTGTTGCTGACACATTCTCATTCATCAAACGAACCTTTGTCTCCACTCGATAACGAGTGTTAGGCTCTAAATCTGTTATTGTTCTGTTCAAATCAGCATCAGGCAAATTTGTGCTTTGATACCAATATTCTATAAACGGAGTGGAGAAACTTTGCTCGGTGGACCATCCATTATAATGGAATTGTTTCTTATCTGCATCATTCTCTTCTCGCCCATTAAAGGTCCAACTCTGTGGCCATTTTCTTGGATTGCCATAAGCGATAGAGCCGCCTCCATCTTGGCTGAAAACACGAGGATTGCCATCAACCACATAATTGTTTGCTATCATCAGCTCGCTGTCTGCGCCTGCATTGCTCTCCTTGATTCTATACACATCATAGGTTTGCATCTGCCCGTTCTCATCATAGTAATATACACCTATCGTGTTGATAGAGCTTGAGTTCCAATACAAAGGATAGATGATGAATGAGCCATTTGACACATAGGTGAAGTCATGTGTCACCTTGTTCAGGTTTGCGCTGCCTTCTGGAACAATGCTTTTCAACTCTTCATAATCAGCAGAAGTCCAGTTATGATACTGAGGGTATTCCTTTCCATCAATTGTGACAGTGGCTGTCAATTTAGACACAGTGACCTTGCCAGACTGGCCAACAAACGTGGTTCTACTTTCACTAAAGTTGGCGCTTCCTCCAGGCACAGTGGTCACTGCTGTCACACCATCGCTGACCACAATGCTATTTGTGCCTTCAAGCATGTCAAAACCAAGGGTTTGAGTGCCTCTAACTCCTTCGTAGTCACCCACAAGGCAATATTCATTGCCCTTGAGGACATAAATTTTCACTTCCGACTCACGGCTGGTACTTACCGTCACGTTCCCACGCTCAGCAAGGTTCCAATCCTGCTCAGGATCTATGTCACCAAAAGCGGCACGGAAATTATGATTGAATTTGATAGTACCTTCGGTGTAACCATTGTCGTAGTCGCTACATCCTGCCAAAGCTAACGACATCATCGCAGCTGGCACACAGAATGAAAGAATACTCTTAATCTTCATCGTTTTTCTTATTAATGGATATTTTCCCAATCAGATGGCATTGCCAAAAAGCAACCCTCTTTTTGAATGTAAAAGTAACTCCTATACATATTATATATATAAAGGGGGCATGTAAATAATGTACAAAGGTAAGGTTTTCTTTCACAAAAATAATAAAAAACAAAAGAAATCATCATTTTTTCCTACACTTTTATCATTTTGTTATATATTTTACCGTCTTTACATCAAAAAAAGGTATATCTCTTGTGCATCAACCATAGGGTAGAAGAGCAACAACCATACAGAATTTGCTCACGCACCATATAGTCTGAGAGAAAAAAGGTGTGGTTTGGGAGAAAAAGGGAAGATTCCTTTCACGAGCTAACCTTCCCTCCCCATGCTTCCGCAAGCCTTCGATATGCCTTCGAGACGCCTTCGGGATAATTCCATCACTTTTTTCTCTGTTGGCATGAAGGAATGTGAGATGAACACTTCAACTGATGCTGGCACAGAATATCAGCCATGTCTATTTTTTTTTCAAGAAAAGAGAAAAAGTGGAATTTATCACCACACCCATGAGCGGGGAATATGACATGTGACGGGAGGTATCAGGCTCTCTCTAATACCTAATTGGCTTTTCAAGTCTCCGAAAAAGACTGGATTGAGTGAAAAATATCGTGAAAATCTTGGTCGAATAAGATAAAAGATGTAGATTTGCAATGCCTATGCGCATGGATTGCCATAAATGTGTGTAAACTCCATGCTCAAGGAAAATCGAAAGGAATCAAGTAATACAAACCTATTCTAATGGAACAAAAGAACTATCTGAAAATTTTGTGGGTCGTGGCATTTATTGCTTTTGCCGCAGTAAGTTGCTGGGCCACTGCCGAGTCACTACACCTGCTCCTGCCAACATGGCCTGTGGCCATGTGCTGGATTGTGACTGTAGGCTTTTTCATCATTGCCTCGCTGGGCACTAAGATGATTGTGGACAGCCTGAACCAAAACATCTATATGGAAAAGAGAGGTCTGCATCTGATAGGTGGCATTGTGATTTTGCTGATCTTCTGGCTGGTGTGCAGTATGCCAACCAACACACATACCTTCTTCTACCGAACGCTCATCAGCGACAAGGTGACCACCGACATTTCCACCACTCGTGGCTATCTCGGGCAGATCAAGAACAACACCAACAATAAGAACCAAGCCTCTGTGAAGGTGAACGAACTGAAGAACAGCGTGGATGTATTGCTGGGCGAACTGGAAGCAGAAATCAAGAACGAGGCCAACCCTGGCTTTGGTCCCAAGTCGAAGGATATTTTGAGAAGAATGGCCACTATCTTAGGAGTGGACAAAATAGAACCTCTCACCTTCAAGGGAACTTCCAAGCAGGATAGAGATAAACTTTGTGACGCTTACCGCACAAAGATTTATATTCTTGCAGACTCTAAAGCTCAGAACATCATGAAGAATGTGCTCTCTCCCAACCCAGACAATCTGAAGGAGGCAAAGCGTGATGATGACAATCTTGTTTTGATGAAGAAATACATTGAAGAAGGAAGGATTGACCTGAATGATGCAGAAGACATTCAGGGTGTGTGCGACAAACTCAACACTGGCTACAATACTATCAAGAAGAACAAGGATTTTGTGAATTTCTCTTCAAAAACAGACGAGGCGACCTATACAGCCGACAACCCTGTGACCAAGGTAAAGAGAATGATTGACGTGTTTAAGGTTTGGGAAGACTTCATCAAGGGTGAATATGCCGGTCATGGGTTTGCCTTTTGGATTATCATCTCCATCTTGGTGGATGTGGCCGCATTCATGTTCTTTGATTTGGCTTTCAAGAAAGAAGATTATTAACGCAAAAGATTTATACTCAATATGGCAGACATTCATTTTGGCTCTCCTGAAGAAAACAAGGCAACCATTACAACTCCTAATCCAGAGGAGGCTTCTCTGGCGGAAAAGACTCCTTCACCTTCAGATCTTGAGGTGAATGAGAATGGATTGAGTTCGGAAGAACTGAACGACGCAAACAAGATTAAGGTGACTGTTGCAGACTACAACACTCCTCTCATCATCTTGTTTGGCGCACCAGCCTGTGGCAAGACCATGACACTGGTGAGACTGACGAGATACTTGCGAGGCAAAGGCTATACGGTGCAGCCCGAAACATCTTTCCGTCCTGCATACGACCAGCAGTATAAAGAGATGTGCGACAATTTTGACCAGATGATCAACAGCGAGGATGCCGCACAATCCACCAACAAAATCAACTTCATGTTGGTGCAGGTGATGCACAAGGGCAAACCTCTCTGCCAGATTCTTGAGGGGCCAGGCGAGTATTATTTCAACCCTGGCGACCCTAAGGCAGCTTTCCCAAAATATGTGAATGCCATCATCAATAGCAGTAACCGCAAGATCTGGGCTATCATGATAGAACCTGACAGCACCAACCGTCGCATGGACTCTGAAGCAAGAAAGAACTATGTGGACAAGATTCATAGACTGAAGACCAAGATCAGTCCTCAAGACAAGATTATCTTCGTCTTCAACAAGATAGATGAGACAAACTTTGTGTTAGGACCAGGTCGCATCAACTATAAGCAGACATTTGAACGCACAAAGTACCTGTATCCCAATATCTTTGTTCCATTTGCAAATGAGAACCCTATCACCAAGTTCTTTGCCCCTTACAACTTTGACTTTGTGGCTTTCCAGACAGGAGATTTCTCAGAAGCCACAGATGGCACTCTCACCTTCGAGGATGGACATGAGGTTTATCCTCGCAAACTCTGGGAAGTGATTTCAAAACGCTTAAGAGGTTGATGGTATGGAAGTCGAACTATTCATACATGGTGTGCCCAATGGTGAAGGCTTTTGGGGAAAGGAAGAAGACCGAAACTATTTCGGCACTTTCTATGACCATAGCGCAGATGAGGTGAAATTCCTCATTCAGAGTCGCATGTCGAAAAGCAAGCCCTATTGCTACTACAACTATCTGGTGTATAAGACCGCTGGGGCTGCCGCACCTAATGTGGTGGCACAAGATGGCAGAGATGGCTCATACTTCGGAATCTCCCTGCGACTGAACGCCTACTGCAAGGATTTCATGAACATCTTCCGCATTCTCGACACGCTCTATCATATATATGTATATGGAGACATCTTGAAGATGGACAAGTCGAAGTTGAAATACACCTGCTCTGATTTCTCCAAGGTGGATGCTAAACTCAAAGCCATTGAAGCAGAAGCCATCAAACTGATTCAGAATGGCTTTGTGTCAGAAAGTTTTGCCTCGCTCGACGGATTCTCCACTACAGGAAGCAAGAGCGTGACGGGCAATCTGTATGAGGTCACAGCAGATGATGTCCTGCAATACATGAAGCAGTATGGCAAGGTGGCACTTTCACCTTTCTACCCCACAATGAGAGAGAAAAAGATGCAACAGCAATACAACAGCAAAATAGCATCGCTCAAGCAACAATTTGAGACAGAGAAGTCAAACATAGAAGCGACTATCCCTTCCCTCAAAAACCAGATGGCAGAACTGAAGCAGGAGATTTCCAGTCGAGACACAAAGATGATGGATCTGCAGGCTGAATTGGAGAGTGCCAGATCACACAACCAAGTGGCAAGGCTCGTATCCACCCTAAAGGCCCCTCTGGCAGAACTGACCAAAGCACTGCATGCCATTGCTCCAAGTTCAGACACCAATGCCAACAGTCCTTCGTCCAAACTCTCCGCTTTCAAGATAGCCGCCTTAGCAGTACCAGCAGTGAACTTCATCCTGCTGGTTTGTGGCATTTTAGGTATTTACAAACTAATAGAAAGCAGTGAGAAACTGGAAGCGGCAACAGCCCATCAGATAGTTGCTCCAGCAGTGGGAAACTCCTCTCAAGCAGACGACAGTCTGTTCTCTTCAACCCCTCTTCAGGAAGGAGAACAAACCCCAACAAACAGGAAGTCCAAAGATGATGCAAGCGTTTCACCCTTTAAGACATCAGACCAAAAAGAGAACGTGAGCACGAAGAAAGCAGAGAAAGAAAATCAATGATGAAACTTTTTTCCACCATATCATTCCTTCTCCTCCTCCTGTGCGCTTGCACAAAGGACAAGCCAAAGCCCATCTACTACGACGCCTACGACGAGCCGGATGAGATGGAACATGTGATAGACACTATCGCAGACTTCCACTTCCAAAGTGGAGATGAAGTGGTAGTACCCTATCGCAGTGAGTCAGGAGTGAAATATGTGAAGGTAAACGTGAACGGTGTGGAGTTTGAAATGATTTTCGACACAGGGTGCTCCACCACCCTCATCTCTATGGCTGAAGCCAGTTACCTGTACGAAAATGATTTGCTGAGCGATGATGACTTCATCGGTACTGCCAAGTCACAGATTGCCGACGGAAGCATTGTGGAAGACATGGTTGTGAATCTGCGTGAGGTTGTCATTGGTGGCAAAATCCGCTGCCATGATGTGCAAGCCGTCGTGTCTGAAAATGTGGAAGCCCCTCTCCTGCTTGGCAATGAGGTATTGGATCGTATAGCCACTATCACCATCAACAACACCAACGAGACACTCACCTTCAACATGAAATAGCCATGAACTGTAGCATATATGTTTTTGGCAATCTTTTGGGCGGATATACGCAATATCCTGAAAACTATACCCAAACGATTTTCAAGAACTTCATTCAACAATCCAGCGACACAAAGACTCAAGTCATCATTCATCGTGACAAGAGCCTCATGTACTATGGCTATGTGCGCAAGTTGGATGAGAAAGTGCTGATAGGTGAGAAGAATCAAGTGGAGGAAGACGCCTTTGTAGGTTTCTGCATCTTGATCAATGGCATGATGCTAACCAAAATCGGAGAAGTGTTCTCTGTGTTTGAAAAGGCTTTTTCCGAACTGATTGCCGAAGGTGACATTATATCCCTCAACCAAGCAGGCAAACTGACGACCACAGCCCATCAACTAAGCGACCGACAAGCACAGACCGAAAACATCATTGCTTTCATACGCCAGGAGATGAACCAGTTGGACAGTTCATCCGCCATGCTTCCACCTCTCTGCTACAGCAAAGCAAATGACTCCAGCAGAGCTTACAATTACACAGATTCCGAGGAAATATTGGTGACAGCATCTGTCCAGTATGCCTACACCTATATCAGGAAGGACTCGGGATACAATTCTTTTGTACTGGAGAAGATGATGACTCTTCTGAAGAGGAAGTCACTCATGGATACTACACCAGAAGTGTCCAATCCCCCTTTCCCTACTGCTCCTGCAAATCCTCCAACTTCCACTTCCGCCAGCACCAGTTCCAACACATGCTCGCCCAACAGCACACCTCCACCACCTCCTGTCTCACAGCAACAGCGAGGCAACACCTCATACCCCACACATGCAGATTCATCCCTCTCTTCTCAAGTCACTCCACCTACGAAAACACCTGTAAAGAAGAACAACAACGGATGTGTCATAGCAGTCATCATCCTGTTGCTTTTCTCTGTAGCAATCACCTTCTCTGTGATCAGCTACCTTGTGTTTGCGAACAATGGCAACGAAAACGATGCTGACATCTCTGCACCCCACGTGCCAAGTTCCAAGAAAGTCCCTGTCTATTATGACTATAGAATGAGCGAAGAGCCAGAAGATGCCTATATTGTAGATACCTTAGTGATGGATGACTACGACTATACGGATGAATACAAGAGTGAGCATGACGATGACACAGATAGAGATTCATATATAGATGTGGATACCGCCTGGTTTGAATAAACAGACCATCATTTTTTCACCAAAACCCTTCTTTCTTCACAATCTTTTCTTATCTTTGCAGTTGAATTTACATTAACCGTATATGAACTGCCTATGAAGAAGTCTATTTTTATCTGCACGATGCTCGCCATGATGGGTATGGTGAACACAGCCTGTGCGCAGTCGCCAGAAATTGACACATTTCTCACAAAAAGTGGAAAGGAAGTAGCCATCACCACCATTAAGCATGGAAGCATGAGAATTGCTTATGATGGACTGGAAATTCAAATTGACCCAGTGAGCAATTACAATCCCAAGACAGACTACACACTATTTCCAAAAGCCGACCTCATCCTTGTGACTCACGAACATGGAGATCATTGCGACCGTCAAGCAGTGAGAGATCTACAGAAAGAAACAACCATCATTGTAGCCAACCCCAATTCTGCCAAGATTTTAGGTCAAGGCGAGGTGATGAAAAATGGAGACACAAAGAAGACATTAAAAAACATAAAAATAGAGGCTGTTCCTGCCTACAACAACTCGGCTGAAAAGCAGAACTTCCATCCTAAAGGGCGTGACAACGGCTATATCCTCACAATGGATGGGTTACGCATCTATATAGCAGGAGATACTGAAGACATACCCGAGATGACCAGCATCAAAAATATTGATGTCGCCTTTCTCCCATGCAACCTGCCCTACACCATGACTCCCGAGCAACTGGCCAAGGCTGCCAAGATGTTCAAACCCAAGGTGCTCTTCCCATATCACTACGGACAGACCAAGATTGAGGATGCCGTCAGCCTGCTACAAGGAAGCGGAATTGATGTGAGAATACGCAATTATCAGTAGAGCAAAAAACAAATACGTTTAAGGATGAAATGGCTGGGAAAATCCTGCTATTTCATCCTTAAATGCGTTTTTTCACTTAACATGAAGGTGATTTCAACGAATCTGCAGGAATCTATAGACTCAGCATTTTCCCCAAAAAAGGATGCCTAAATGCTAAATCCGTCCTCACCCTCTTCTCCTGCCTATGCCTCCATAAACTTCTTGGCGGCTCTAAGCTGATGGCGCATGTTGCTGAGGAACTGCTGGCTCTCCTGCAACACATTGAGGTATAGGAGATTAATCTGCATCTGAGAAATTTCACCGCTATTCTGCATGCGGTCTATCTGCTTCTTGCGCAACACAGACAGTTCGTCTTTCACCCTATCTGCCTCTGCCAAAATCTCACGGTAACTGTCATAACGGCCTGTCTCCATTTGCTCGCAAGAGGCTTTCATCAGTTCGTTGATGTGACGCTTGATAGGCAAGAAGTCAGTAATCAGTTCTGGGGAAAGAGGATTGAAACTATTATCCACATGCTCCTTGATAGGTTCAAGCATACGACGGAGACAATACACAAACTGCTGATTGCTGTTCATGCCCAGATGAAACCATGTGTTGCGCTCAATGGCTATCATACGAGGAATCCTCTGCATGACGAGCAACTCCTGTCGCCTAACCTTCTTCAGTGACTCTTTAGTATCCTTGAGGTCTTTCTGCGAACGACGTAATATGCCTGTCTTTTCGTTTTCCAATCCATCCATAATTTGATTGAACTGAATGAGCGCAAACCGACACATGCCTGCCTGAGTACGGCTCACTTGTTTGCGAAGCATCACCCACACAAGTTCTGGCTCACGAGTTCGCATCATCGTACGGAACACATCCTTGTCTTTTTTCTCTGCAGCCTCTTTATTCTTGTAGGTGATATTGCTGCGGATGAGCGAAACGAGCACAAGAACAATAAAGACGATGTTGGCAATCATACCTCCATAATACATGATGAGACACACGATTGCCGCAATGAGAAAGGATGCTCCTGCGGTGATAAACCATCCTCCTATCACAGAGATGACACCTGTCACTCTAAACACAGCACTTTCTCTGCTCCAGGCTCTGTCTGCCAAACTTGAACCCATAGCCACCATAAAGGTGACATAGGTGGTGGAGAGAGGCAACTTGAAGTTGGTGCCTATTGTGATGAGCATGGATGAGATGACGAGTGTGACAGCAGCACGCACCAAGTCAAATGCGGCTGTTTCATCTTCCAAGATCACATTTTCCTTGTCAAACCTGTTGTTAATCCAGTTTCTCACACTTAGGGGCAAAGCACTGACCACCGACTTATAGATGGTCTGGAAGAACCTCACAATGGATCTGGCAGCGTGGGAAGAACCAAACATTTCATCTCCCTCGTCCTGTCTGCTCAAGTCCACCGAGGTCTTGAGCACATTCTGGGCTTTCTTGGATGTCGTCATGGCTATCACCATGATAACACCTGCCAAAAGAAGGTATAGAGGTGGAGTCTTTGCGCTCTCATTGAGTGATGTCATCATGAAGTCGGAAGCCTGACTGCCATGACCGTGTTGGATGAAATCCTGATAACTGTCAAGACCTGAAAGGGGCACACCTATGAAATTGACAAGATCATTGCCCGCAAAAGCCATGGCAAGGGCAAAAGTGCCGACAAGCACTATCAGTCGGAATATATTCACCTTGCAGAGGTGGAGCACCTCTGTGATGAGAGTAGTGGCCAAGAAGGTGGCAAGAAGGAGCATGCCAGTGTTTTGACGAATCCAAATTCTCGTGTCCTCTGGAATGTAGGGACTATCTCCAAGCCCTTTCAGAAAGATAAAGTATGCCAGTGCAGTGAAGGAGACACCTCCAAAGACAGCAATGGAATATCTGGCATATTTCTTATAGTTGAAGGTGAACACGAAACGGCTCAACCACATGATAATCCAACCAAAGATGAAGGCAAATGCCACACTCACAAAGATGGCTACAATCATGTTGAGAGCCTGACCAGAATTGAGCAACACGCTGTATTCCAAAGAGTCGTCAGTAAGGGTCTTAAGTGTGGCAACAGCAAAGGTGGCACCAAGAAGCCCAAACACCAAAGAGATGGTTGAGGAGGTTGGCATGCCCAGTGAATTGAAGATGTCAAGAATCATCACATTCGTGACCATTACCGCCAAGAAGATGGTGAGCACCTCCATAAATGAATAATGTGCAGGCATCATGACACCATTTCGTGCCACATCCATCATTCCTGTGGACATGACAGCACCCAAAACAACTCCTACCGATGCGAATATAAGAACCGTGCGATACTTTGCCGCACGAGCACCTACTGCTGATTGCAGAAAATTGACAGCATCATTGCTGACCCCCACAAAAAGGCTAAACACTGCCAAACACAGCAGAAAGCCTACCACGATCAAATATACACTTTCCATAACAGAAATATTGGTTTCATAAACTGGGTACAAAGATAATCAATGATTTTAATAATCTGATGAGAAAATCTGTTACAATTTCATGACATCCCACAATCCACCTGTTACAATCTCATGACAACCCATGAGGCACAGCATGCGTGTTCATCACACTCTGCATGCCACTGTTACAGAATGGTTACATCTGTTCCTCTGCCTGTTACGAAATGATGACATTGACCGAACGACCTTCCTTATCTGTTTGGTTTTCTGCCTGTTCTCTACATTTTTGGAAGAAGAGAACAGCCTGCCTTCTCTCTAAGAAAGCAGTGTTGGCACTACCCTCACCTGCTGTAAAAAGAAACAGAAAAACCGAATTGCCAGATGAATGGCAACTCGGTTTTCCTCTCGTATATTATATGAAGTAAGGGTTGGGATTAAATGCTATGGGCAGTTCATCCAATGTATGTCTTGATGTCCTCATCCGCTGTAGTGATAGTGCCAAGACCAAAATTGTCAATAAGCACCTTCAGCACACCTTCTGACACAAAACCAGGAAGCGTAGGACCAATGTGGATATTCTTCACTCCTAAGTGCAAGAGAGCCAGCAACACAATCACAGCCTTCTGCTCATACCAGGCGATATTGAAGAAGATGGGCAGGTCGTTAATATCATTAGCACCAAAAATCTCCTTGAGTTTGAGAGCAACCACAGCCCATGAGTATGAATCATTGCATTGACCTGCGTCCAACACACGAGGAATGCCATTGATGTCACCAAGACCCAACTTGTTGTACTTATATTTGGCACAACCGCTGGTGAGAATCACCACATCCTGAGGCAATGCTTTGGCAAAATCTTCATAGTAGTTACGGCTCTTCATGCGACCATCACAACCGCTCATCACCACAAACTTGCGGATAGCACCACTCTTCACAGCCTCTACCACCTGATCGGCAAGGGCAAAGACCTGTGCGTGAGCAAAACCACCCACAATCTCTCCCGTCTCTATCTCTTCAGGAGCCTGACACTGCTTCGCCAATGCTATCACCTCAGAGAAATCCTTGTGACCGTCCGCACCCTGCTCAATATGCTTCCAACCAGGGAAACCAGTAGAGTTGGTTGTGAACACACGGTCATTGTAGTTGGCATCCTTTGCAGGAGGCACGATACAGTTGGTGGTGAAGATGATAGGACCATTAAACTTGGCAAACTCTTCCTTCTGCTTCCACCAGGCATTGCCGTAGTTTCCCACAAGATGAGCGTATTTCTTCAATGCAGGATAATAGTGAGCAGGAAGCATCTCTCCGTGAGTATATACATCCACTCCCGTACCCTCAGTCTGTTTGAGAAGATCCTCTATGTCCTTCAGGTCATGACCAGAGATGAGAATGCCAGGATTCTTGCCCGTGCCAATATTCACTCTGGTGATTTCAGGGTTGCCATAAGCCTGAGTGTTCGCCTTGTCGAGCAACGCCATCACATCCACACCATACTTGCCTGTCTCAAGTACAATGGCAAGAAGTTCCTGCATGTCTGCATTAGGATTGGTGATGACAGACAAAGCCTTGCACATGAAATCAATGATTTCCTCGTTTCTCTCATTCAGGCGTGCGGCATGATCATAATAAGCAGCCATACCTTTCAAGCCCAAAATGGTCAGTTCCTTCAAAGAACGAAGGTCTGCATCCTGATTTCTCAAGATGCCCTCACGGTCTCCTTCTGCAACATAGTCTGCCTTCTCTCCACCCCACTTCACTTCCTGATAGTCAGGCAACGACACATGAAGTTCCCCTGCCTGAAGAGCGAGTTGCTTCTTGATAGCAATACCTTTATCCACTCTGATGAGGATTGACTGGTCGTCGAAATCTGCATTTGTGATGGTGACAAACAAGGCATCTGTGAGATAATCTGCCGTAGCAACCTCGGTTCTCACACCCACTTTGTTCAGTGCATGCTGAATCGTACCTACACCACGCACCACACTCAGCAGGAGATCCTGCCATCTGGAAGTTTCTGGTTGCTTGCCACACACACCTTTGATGGTGCATCCTGTTCCCTTTGCTGTTTCCTGACATTGGAAACAAAACATTTGATTCTCTAACATATTCATATATTTTTAGTGTTGATGTCTTAGCAACGCTATCCTGCATGATGATTTTGCCACAATACAGGAGCGGTGCGCATCTGCAAGAAAGCGAGTGCAAAGTTAGAGAGAAAGCAATGGGCAAATGGTAACAAATGTGACCCTGAGAAGATAATAATTGTTAAAAGAGTGAAATATGTGGGACAGATAAAAGAAAAAAGGTAACTTTGTGCATCAATCAAGATCATAGAGGTTCATGAACAATAAGATAACAGAGGTGCTTATGCAATGTCCGCTTTTCAGCAATATGCAAGCGGATGAAGTGGAGGCTTCACTCTCTAATATATCATACAAGATGGTTCACTTCCCTGCCAATGAGATATATGTGGTGGCTGGTGAACCCTGCAAGTACGCCGACATCATTATTGATGGAGAGATTATAGCCAGAATGGAGGGAGAATCTGGGAAACAGGTGCAGATAGACCATTATCCTCACCGCCCTTGTGGCTCTTGAGCACCTCTATATCATGTGGATGGAAACCTTCGCCACAACCAGTAAAACCACATCAAGAACATTTGGCATGAGTCAAGAGACCTTGCGCGACAA
>JAAYDO010000070.1 GCA_012729225.1 Bacteroidales bacterium
CCATGCTTATGATAAGTTAAACATTATGTGAACCATTGTGTGACTTTATCCAAAAAACGCCTAATTCAAAATGATTTTCGGGCATTCTTCTCATAAAAACTTTCCATAACGTTATATTATAGTGGCATATGCCAAACTAAAAATTATAACAATATGGAAGAATTTCAAATTGAAAGACTCGTAGAGAGGTGTGAAACCTTCTTGCGAAAAGCTGGATATAGGGAGAGTCTTATATCCAGGTACCACTATGTCTGGAAAGTGGGCATTCAAAGTTACATGCAAGAAAGAAATCTTGCTTTTTACAATGCTGACATTGGGAATGAATATTCCAAGACTTGCTGTGACTCAGACGGACACGTTCGTTCCTTTGATAGAGTCCTTTTGCGTAGCATCCAAATGCTTGATGACATGTTAGCCACAGGATGTATTAGAAAAACTAACAGGACAGCAACAGTGCGAGAGTTTTGTGGCGAAATCGGTAATCATATGCAAGATTTTCTTCAGTATCTTGCAGGAATAAGAAGGAGCAAAGGAACCATTGAAATATATGAACGGTGCCTGCACGACTTTTTGCAGTACCTTACAGACCATTCTGTTCTACACCTTTTGGATATTTCCGAACAATGTGTGGTCGGATTTCTTCAGCCTTATACAAATAAACAAGGAGGATTCAAGTCCCTACGAGGTTGGTTCTCGTACATGGAAGAAGAAGGAGTGATGCCTAATACTTTCATGGAACTATTTGATTCTTTCCCAAAGCTTCGCCGTCATCAAGAAGTTCCGTCATTCTACTCAGTAGAGGAAATCAAGAAGATAGAATCCTCCATCAAACGAAGTAGTGCCGTTGGGAAAAGAAATTATGCAATGTTCTTGCTTGCATCCAGACTTGGCTTACGTGCCTCAGATATTGCACGTCTCAAGTTTAATGACATTGATTGGGAAAAGAACACTCTTACCATTACAACGCAAAAGACGGGCAAGGTTGTTCAGCTACCGCTGCTTGCTGATGTTGGCAATGCCATTATTGACTATCTTAAATATGGACGTCCGCAGTCCAACAGCGATTCTGTTTTCCTGTCCGCTCGCGCCCCGTATACAGAAGCGACAAAACAAACCGTCAGTTGTGGCGTGGCAAGAATTATTACCAAATCTGGAATAGATTACAGCAACAAACGCCATGGCCCACACTCCATGAGGCATTCACTTGCGGGGCTTTTGCTTGGAAATGGAACTATGCTTCCTGTAATATCCGAAGTCTTGGGACACAAGTCTTCAGAATCTACCATGACTTATTTGCAAATCGACATTGCGGATTTGCAGAAGTGTGCATTGTCTGTGCCTGTCACAGAGGATAGTTTCTATAAACAGGGAGGAGGAATGTTCTATGCATAGTAAATATCTTTTCAAAAGTGTCTTGGCTCCATATATACAAAGGTTGTTGGAAATCAAAAGAACTTCAGGTGTTATAGGCACATACAATCATTGGATTTTTAAGGAACTTGATGAATTTGCCATACAATATGGGCTTCAAGAACCTGCCATAACCGAAGACCTGATACAGTCATGGCGTGCAACTCGTACTAACGATTGTGACAGGCGTATATATTTCAAGTTTTCTGCATGGATTCAGCTTGCGACCCTCATGAAACGCAGTGGTATAGAGTGTTATGTGCCCAAACTTCCGAAAAGGCCTTCATCCGAATTTGTCCCATATATCTTTACACCTACGCAAATTCAAGACATGCTCAAAAAGGCTGATGAGATTCGGATTAGTCATTTTATGATAACAACAGGTATCATGGCATTCCCATGTCTCCTAAGGCTGTTATACAGTACAGGTCTGAGAATCTCTGAAGCCTTGTCAATATTGAACGAAGATGTTCAGATTGAACAGCAATATATTCGTATTAGAAGCAGCAAGAATGGTTGTGACAGGTTAGTACCCATATGCGATTCAATGAAAGATTCTCTCTTGCAATACATCCATTATCGGGACCAGATGCCAATTGATGGCATCAATGATGGTAAACGATTGCTGTTTGTGAAATGTGATGGCACTGCTATTAAATCAAATGCAATTAGTAGCTATTTCATTGATGTTCTTAAGCGATGTGGAATTCCCTATATAGGAGGGCATCGTGGCCCACGTCTGCACGACTTGCGTCATACATATGCAGTACATGTACTTGCACAGATGGCTCGTAATGGGACAGATGTCTATGCTTGCCTACCCATATTGTCAACGGCACTGGGGCATCTGTCAATAGCATCTACGGAACAATATGTACGCCTTACGGCATCTATGTTCCCTGAGATAGAAGAACAATGCTCTCAACTTAACTCTTTCGTTTTTCCAATGCAATATATCAGACGATGAATACAAATACAGATTTTGCAGCTTGCATAGTACGTTTCCTTACTCAGTATCTTCCGCATGAGAGGAATGTCAGTTCCAATACAATAGCGTCATATAAGACTGCGTTTGTGTTATATATCAAATACATGAAATC
Source organism: Bacteroidales bacterium (assembly GCA_012729225.1). Classification (GTDB taxonomy): domain Bacteria; phylum Bacteroidota; class Bacteroidia; order Bacteroidales; family Bacteroidaceae; genus Minthosoma. The sequence continues at coordinate 2,511 of JAAYDO010000070.1, forward strand.
AGAATGCGGGGTAGATGTCTCCAAACTGAAGTTGGAACACTTGACTCGTGCAAGCATCCTTGGCTTCTTGAAATGGCTGTTGATGAAACAAAACAATACACCTGCAACCTGTAACTATCGGCTTGCCGCATTGCATTCTTTTGTGCACTACCTAAAATATGAGGCTATCGATCGTTTGGATGAGTGGCAGCGTATTTTGTCGATTAAGCCATCCAAAGCCGAAGTAAAAGGGCTAAACTATCTTTCACAAGAAGGAATAAAGTTACTTCTATCCCAGCCTGACGTGACAACATGGAAGGGCAGAAGACATCTTGCGATTCTGTCATTGATGTATGACACCGGAGCACGAGTACAAGAAATTGCAGACCTTACGGTTGGTTGTGTAAGACTGGAACATGAGCCATACAGCATAAAGATATTTGGCAAGGGACGAAAAACGAGAATCGTCCCCTTGGCAAGAGAGCAGGTAGTCATCTTACGCCAGTACATGGAAGAGAATGGTCTGTTGAACACTAACAATGTGTCAGAACCATTATTCTTCAACACACGGCATGAGAAGCTTACTCGTGAGGGCGTGTCATACATACTAAAGACATATGCGGATTTGGCACGTATTCACTCGCCTTCCCTTATCCCGCAAAGGATTAGTTGCCACTCCATTCGTCACAGTCGAGCCATGCATTTATTACAGGCCAATGTCAATCTTGTCTATATAAGGGATATATTAGGTCATGTGTCCATACAAACAACAGAAATCTATGCCCGGGCTGATTCTAAAGCAAAGCGAGATGCTTTAGAAAAGTCTTACGCCAAATTGACACCAGACTTAAACACTCCTCGTAAATGGGAAAAGAACAAGGACTTGTTGGAATGGCTGATGGCCCTGAAAAAATAATGCCATTATGCAAAGAGAAAATGTGAAGTAGTATTGTATTCATTTGAATTGCAACTCTATTTCGCATTTTCTTCTCATAATATTTAACTTGTCATAAGC
>JAAYDO010000078.1 GCA_012729225.1 Bacteroidales bacterium
TGCATGAGAATCCGTACTGTTTTAGCCTTTTTCCGGTAACGTTTCTTTTCTCTTCCTAAAGAAGGTTTCAATGGATATTTCTTATTTGTGGAAAATGGAATAGACCAAGATGATTTGATTGTCTTAGCATGAAGAAAGGGCAGAACTCTCAATGAGTTCCGCCCTTTCTTCTATTTTTGTTTTGAACCAATCTAATGGATTAGTTCATTTTCAGTGCATAACTATTGCTTGTAATACTTCTTGTACTTTGCGGCAAGAGCAGTTTGCTGAGTATTGTTATAAAGGATGTAGAGTGATTCGCCCCAAAGTGATGGCTCAGTTGGATTAGCTTTCTCCAGTTCCAGGAAGAGAGCGATGGCCTGATCCATTTCAGCCTTTTTAGAGCCTGTTGTTTGAGCAACCATCCAAGCAGAGCGTGCTGCCATAAGGATACATCTGTCATCTGAGAACATTTCCTTTGCTTTCATGAAGATATCAAGCGCACCCTTATAGTCTTTTGATTCGAAAAGCATCTCGCCTTCAAGAAGATAAGCATTCACTGCATTCTCGTTGTCGGGATAGTCTGTCTTCATGATTTCAGCATACTTCTTAAATCCCTCCTTGTCGCCACCTCTGTAGAGATTCTGCATGAGGATGGCCACGAAGTTTGCGCGCAGATCTGCCTGGTCATCATCGCCAGCCAATGCATCAACACCCTCTTTCAGATATTTGTTCTGCTTTGTCTGATCTCTCTCGCGGAAGTAGCCAGAGAGAGACTGGTAAGCAATACCTTTATATCTGGTCTTCATCAGGGCTTCATACACCTCAATAATTTTTTCTTCGGGAGTACCTTCAACATTCAGGTAAGACTGAGCACGGAATGCAGTTGCATAGGTAATCCAGTCATCCAGATTCTCATTTTTGAAATCCTTCATCAGATGAGTGTTCTGAAGTGTCTGAAGGAAAAGTTCAGCATATTCCGCACCTTTCTTCAATTGCTCAGGGTCGTCGCTGTTTGACGCATTCTGTGCTGCCTGAAGTATTTGGATTGCAGGATTCACACCCATAATCTGATACCTCTGATGAATGGCTGTTTTCTCTTCAGGCTTGATTTTCTCATCCTTAAAGAGAAGTTCGTCGTACTGAATACATGAATTCATGAGTTTGATACCGTCCTCGACATACTTGCTTCTGAGCGTTTCATTGTCAGGGTCAGCCTTCACCTCATTCTCCAGCTTCTTGTAGAATTCATATTGAATGTCTGCTGAATATTTCCAAGTATCAGTTACTCCTTTAGTGTACTCATTCTTAGTAGCCTCTTCAATCAGTGGAAGTGCCTTTGCAAGTTTCTCGAAGTCAGTCTCTTTACGGCCAAACTTCTCGTTGGGAATAGATGTCTCATAGATAGCCTTAGCCTCCTTGAAGACTTTCTGTGCAGCCTTCTCGGCCTCTTTCTGTGCCTTTAAAGCCTCTTTGTCCTGTGCAAAAGATACAGAGGAAATCATCAAGAGACCCACCATTATCAAAATAATTTTTTTCATAATTGACACGGTTTTAAAAAGTTTATAATTCAGGTTGGTTATTATTCTTGAGTGTTGTTTGTTTCTGTAGTATCAACACCTTCTTCACCTTCCAACTCAGGGTCTTCAGAATGTTCCACCACGCATACAGAACTAATCACATCGTTGCGCTTTTGGATGTCAATAAGTTTCACACCCTGGGTGTTGCGAGAAGACTTCTTGATGTCAGCCACAGAGAGACGGATGGTGACACCGCTCTTGTTGATGATCATGATGTCCTCTTCTTCTGTCACCTTCTTGATAGCCACAAGCTTACCAGTCTTGTCTGTGATATTGATGGTCTTCACACCCTTGCCATTACGGTTGGTGATGCGGTATTCATTGATTGTAGAACGCTTGCCGACTCCCTTCTCTGACAATACAAGGATAGTAGGTTCTGCAGGGTTGCCATTCTCTTCAGAATTGCCATCCTCCATGTTCTCCACCTCTTCCAGAAGTTCATCCTCGTTCTCCTCCATCTCGTCAGCAGTCTCAACACTTCCTGCATCCCCTTCAGGTTTAGCTAATGCAATCATGCCAACTACCTGGTCTTCGCCATCTTCGTCAAGACGTATGGCCTTCACACCTGTAGCTCCACGACCCATATTGCGCACTGTGCTTTCGTTGAATCGGATAGCACGACCGTTGCGGTTAGCAATGAGAATCTCATCGTTACCACTGGTGAGCAATACCTCAACCACTTCGTCACCCTCGTTGAGGTTGATGGCAATGATACCATTGTTACGTGGACGAGAGTAGTTCTCAAAAGCAGTCTTCTTGATGATACCGTTGCGAGTACAGAAAATCAGATTGTGGCTCTTCACCCATTCCTCATCATTGATGTTCTCAATACAGATGAAAGCCGTCACCTTGTCATCAGAGTCAATGTTGAGAAGGTTCTGGATTGCACGACCCTTATCTGTGCGTGAGCCTTCAGGGATATTGTAAACCTTCATCCAGAAGCATCTTCCTTTCTGAGTGAAGAACATCATGGTGTTGTGAGTGTTGGCAGGATAAATGAACTCGATGAAGTCCTTATCACGTGCCGTGCTTCCCTTCACTCCAATACCTCCACGGGCCTGAGTGCGGAACTCTGTGAGGGTGGTGCGCTTGATGTAGCCGAGGTGGCTAACGGTAACAACCACTTCCTCCTTGGCATAGAACTGCTCTGGGTCGAAGTTTTCGCTGGCAGTCACGTCTATTTCGGTCTTGCGTGCATCGCCCCACTTGGCCTTCACCTCCAGCAGCTCGTCTTTCATCACCTTGCGGCAAAGAGCATCGTCTGTGAGAATCTGATCCAGATACTGGATGAGTTTCTGCAATTCATCATATTCTGCATGAAGTTTGTCCTGCTCCAGACCTGTCAATGCTCGAAGACGCATGTTCACAATCTCACGAGCCTGAATCTCATCAAGGTCGAAACGCTTCATCAAGTTGTCCATTGCCTCCTGAGGACTCTTGGCTGCTCTGATGATGTGCACAACCTCGTCAATATTGTCGCTGGCAATGATGAGACCTTCCAGAATGTGTGAACGCTCCTCTGCCTTTCTCTTGTCATACTTGGTACGACGAATCACCACGTCATGACGGTGATTGACAAAATAGCGGATGCAGTCCTTCAGGGTCAGCTGTTTTGGACGGCGGTCTGCGATAGCGATGCAGTTCACGGCGAAAGTGCTCTGCAGGTCTGTCATCTTGAAGAGTTTGTTGCGCACCACATTGGCATTTGCCTCACGCTTGATGTCAATGACGATACGCATACCCTCACGGTCAGACTCGTCATTCACATTGCTGATTCCATCAATCCTCTTCTCATTCACGAGTTGAGCAATCTTCTTGATCAGCTCAGACTTGTTCACATTATAGGGAATCTCAGTCACGACAATCTTGTCATGAGTTCCTTCTGTTTCAATTTCTGTTTTAGAACGAATCACAACACGTCCACGTCCTGTCTCATAAGCATCCTTGATGCCGTCAATGCCACAGATCACACCGCCTGTAGGGAAGTCTGGGCCTTTGATGAACTGCATCAAGTCGGTGCTGGTCAGTTCTGGGTTGTCTATGTAAGCCACACATCCGTCAA
>JAAYDO010000117.1 GCA_012729225.1 Bacteroidales bacterium
AACTTGACCATCGCATCAAATCATTGATAATGTCAAGAGCCTCACTTGGATTGTTAATGTCCCTGAGCAGGTCACGGACACCATCGATGACAACCAAGCCATATCGTGAATCACCACGTAATGCCAGGGTGATGATGTCGCGTCTCTGTTCTGGGGTGTACTCACGCAAGACAAAGAAGTCGATGAGCCCGCTTTCCTTGTTCAATGGAAGATTAGCCAGCTTCAGTATTCGCTCCAGAACCTTATGGCAGTGGTACTTGCTCTGTTCCGTATCAATATAAAGAATCTTTTTCTTGTCTTCAGGCAAGTGTGCCTTATATCCAAGAATCTCTTTACCTGATATGGCAGCAGCAACAATAGCAGAGACGTTGAACGTCTTCTTACTCTTTGGCTTGCCGACCGAAGCACTGAAGTTGCCCAGAGTTGCTATTGTTGCCCCTCCGCAAGTGATGATTTCAGGTGGAAAAGCGTATTCCTCAGTGACCTTCAGCTTAATGTGCTTTAATAGTTGTTCAAATGTCTTCTGGTCAATTCTCTGATTGCCTAATGTTGTTATGTCCATCATTTCTTTTTGTTTTTATTATTGAAATTTCCTTTGAATAGATTCTCCATGTGAGTGGCTGCATATTCTTCAATCTCGTCATCAGACATGACTCTGGTTTTAGCAATCCATCTGTTAAGATCATCTCTACGAATAAAAATGGTCTTTCCATTAGGCTTGTAAATGGGGAGTTCGTGTTTGCTGGTTAATCTATAAACCAAACTCGGAGAAAGATTAAGATAGTCCGCTGCTTCAGTGACAGTCAGATACTCTTTTAGAATATACATTTTTCTCTCAATGAAAAGCATGTGAGTAGCGAGGTCTTTGAGCGTCCCGAATCTTCTAAGGAAGTATTCAAGATTGTTTAGCTTTTCAATCGTTGACTCAATGTCTTCAGATTTTTCAAGAACTTTTTTTGCAGCTTCGAGTCTGTCAAGTAAGCTTATGATATGTACATTGTCCAGTTGGTTAGCTTGGGGAATCTCATTTGTTTTCATTGTTATTGCTTATTTCGTTATATGTTTTGTTCTGTAATAGCCAGTCATCAAGCTCGCTTCTATCGAAATAAATAAGCTTACCAGTAGGCTTGTAGTGAGGAATTTTACCGTTGCTCGTCAATTTATACAGATGTGATTCTGTAATGCCCATATATTCACAAGCTTCTGCTACTGTTAATACTGTTTTGACTTCACTATAGAACCTATCAATGTGTTCAATCGTCAATAGTTTTGGATTGATATAGTCCAATTTTTCTTCAATACAATGAAGACGCTTGGGAATGTCACAGTTAACAAGGTCTGTGAGTCGCTGATTTATGGAAACAATCATTTCCAATGCATTTTCTGATATTGTCGTCTTACGTCTGCCCATTTTTTTACTTAATGATGTTATACATATAGAGGTTGCCCTCCGTTACCAATGTGAACCGGTTACGGAGGGCAAAAGTACATGGATTATCAAACATGAGAAAGAGAGATAATAGAGTCTATCTCTGATTCTCTCGTTTACTCTCTGACTTTATCTTTGCAGTTATTTGTCAGAGTTTCTTTTTCTTTGATATTTCAGCCCAATAGGATGTACTGCTTCATCAATAATTTTCTCTTGGGCCGACATCTCCAAATCCGAAATTGAATATAGTGCGGATGATAAGGATCTCTGTGTCAATACGCCTTTTCCTGTAGAGCTGACAATGCACTTTTGATGCGCAATTACGTTCTGCCAGTTACGGATAATGAGATTGTGGAGTGATAACTGATCGAAGAAAAATGCAACCAGTCGATTGTTACGCGAATGAAGAGGTTGGGATAATTTGCCATCCAAGAGAGAAGATAGGTCTATGGAATCTATAACTTCGCTGAATATTTGAGCCTCATTACAACAATTGGCAAGAGCAATGAGGTCATCACTGTTAAGGCATGAGCATAAATTGAGGTCGGCAGCGTCTCTCACTTTTGAACGTGCAATAAAGTTCTGTGAAGAAGGCATTGTAGTATTAAACAAACGAAGCAGTTCTATCAACTCTGATTCACTTATGTTCTCCTTATTGAAAAATAGCTCAATAAGGTCTCTTCGATTGGATAGAAGCGAATCGAGAATACGATAGTTCTTTTGATGCTCATTCTTACTCCATGCATCTAAGTCATCGTGAAACTCATGACTATAGACAAAATCATCAGCATAACGCTGATAAAGTTTGCCTTGGTTAACAACTTCGACCTGATAGAGGTCATAGGCTTCGCGGAGCATTTCGAGCAATCCCGAATCACCGCTCTTTGCAGCAGTCAGATGGCCTGACCACGTAAGTCTCTCGAAAAAGAGAGAGAGAGAATTTTTCTTTTCTCATTGCTTTTGATGTTTATTAAAGTGAATAAAAATATATAACTTGATGGCTTGCGCCAATCATTATTCTCGATGTCATGTAGCAATAGGGAATGCTTCTCTCTCTTTGGTAGCCACAATCGAATTACAGGCTGTCGTACCTCATGGGCAGACAGCCATTTATGATAGATCATATTTGCAATTCTAACAAACATAATAAGACAATTTGAACTGCAAAGGTAAGATTCATCTGTGCGGTCATTCTTCACAGGAGAACAAAAAACAAAAAAATGTGAGCAAATTAAATTTGCCCACATATAAAAGTGATTGAAATACCCTTAAAATGGGTTATCCGTTATTGTATTTCGAAGCGATTCTTTTTAATTCCACATCGAAAGTCCCAAAGTTTGGCTTTCTCTGCATAGCCACTAAACCAGTAACCAGACTTCCTTTATGAGGAGCATGACCATTGACAGAGAAACATGCAACAGTCTTAACCCAGTAGTCTTTGTTTGTCTTTGAGAATGTAAAATAAATGAAGTAGGAGAGGTGTTGTTGACTCTTCATCCATTCGATGGGTTTCCTGGTTGTTTGGTTTCCAAGGTTGAAGATGCTGAGAAAGTCTTCAACCGTAGTATCAGGACTTATGTAGCCGTGGTCAAGTAGTTCTTGATAAAGCGCACGTACACGACGGGTACCATAGGCAGCATCAAAATATTTGTCTTCATTTGGTGCAGTGAGCATAGTAAAGTCAACTTCGGGATAGAGCTGCATAAGTTTTCCGGCTCTTTTGAATTGCCTTTCGCTGATAGGTAATGTGGAAAGTTTATTAGCCCTGTCGATGCCCCATTGTTCTTCGAAATGTGACCATTTATGTCGCATAGTTAAATGAAGTAGTTCACCAATGGCAAAGGCGATAATCTTCAGCGTGTAGTTGTCTGTGTCGCCCTTTGGTTGATATTCAGCGGTCAAATAGCCTGCACTAACTGCACGGTCAAAAAGGGCAGCAGCTTCCTCATTGGCAAATTCGTCAACCAAGTATCTGAATTTGCCTTTAGACTCTTGATTGATGTTATAGCAGAGATCATGAATAGAATTCATCGCATTGACAACTCCAGTAAGGGCATCAAGAGTATTTTGTGGAAGTGTGTCTTTTCCATCATTTATGTAGTTCTCTAACATTTCTGGAGAACCGAGTGACGCTATCTTCTCAATGATGATTGGGTCAGGATTAAAGTTAATATAGAGCATTATGTCCTCCTTCCACTGCTCGAATTGAAGCAATTCTTCAGCGTAGGATGTTAACTTAGTGTTTCCACCTATGCAGATGTCATATATGAGTTGCTTCGCGAACTTATTGAACTTCACAAAGCTCAAAACTGCTTCTTGTCTTGTTACCATATATATAATGTATAGAGAATTCTACTTACTTATGTCTGGAATCAAGTTGACTGCTGCTTGTTTGTTTTTGTCAAGAACTTTGGCATAAATCTGAGTTGTCGAAAGTTCTCTGTGGCCAAGGAGCTTAGAGACTGTATAGATGTCGGCTCCGAGGTCGAGCATCATTACAGCGAATGTGTGACGAGCACAGTGGAAAGTCAGGTTCTTAGAGATACCTGCTGCAAGTGCCCAACGTTTTAATTCGAGTGAAGTCCATGCACCATAGGTAAAACCCTCAAACACTCGGTCAACATCATTACGACGGGTTCCTAAATAGGCTGCTGCCTGGTCTGAAATATCAAGGTATTCCTGGCCACCTGTTTTCTTCTGTTTGAAAACAATACGAGTGTATTTTCCAAATTTCTGGACTTCCCCCCATGTCAGTTTCTCGATGTCGCTCTTACGGAGTCCAGTCAGACAAGAGAACAGGAATGTCGCTTTTAGAATGGGATAGTTACATGGAGTTGCAGCCATCTTCTTAACTTCATCGAGGGTCAGGTATTCACGGGCAACCTCTTCCTGCTTAAATCCTTCGACTCCTCTGATTGGATTCTTGTCGATAATATGTTCTTCAAATGCCTGATTAAGACATGCACGTAGTTTATTGAAGTACGAAACCTTAGAGTTCTGTGACAAACCAACAAATACGTAAGAAACCTTTGGGTCAGTTTTCTTCTGAGCATCTTTCTCTGCTGTGTTCAGATAATCCTTAAATCCCTGAATCCACTCGGCATCAATATCATCAAAGGTAGTTGCTTCATCACAGTAAACTTCCAGATGCTTCAAACAGCTATGCCAGTTTCCCCAATTGCCATTTGAGTCTGGAGTCTTCAAACGGTCTTCACACATCTGACGATAGTAATCAAGGAAACGAACACCGCCTTGTTTAGGTTGTGTGATGTCGAATTTGCCATTGATGATTTCTAATTCACGTCTTGCTCTCATGGCATTGGCTGCTGCAAGAGCCTGACGGTTTTGTTCTCTTTCCTGCGCTGTAGTAGGGACTACCTGATAAAGCTTCAGGTATTCCTTATGACGCTTGCCACCAACATTGATGTCAAGGTACAGGCTTGAACTTCCATCTTTAAGCTTCTTTTCGCGAAGCTTAACTTGTCCTCTTTGGACGCTTGCTGATTTTTTCTTTGCCATAGTCATTAATCGTTTTAGAAATTACCACCGACTTTTGTTTCGAGGGACAATTTTTCTGTCCCCGGGGGACAGTTTTTGACCCTTTGTGACTATTTCGGGGGACAACTGGGGGACAAAGTTAAAGAAAAATCTGCAAATAAACAATACCCGAAACAAAAATCTGCAAAGATAAGCACAAACTTTAACACTTGAAAATAAGGGTGTTACGGGCTTATTTTTGCAGATTTTATTATTTTCTTTGTAGTGGCTTCACTTTCCCACGCAGAATCTACTTTCCGATGCAAAAATGACTGAAAATGTTGTTGAGGGTCTCTTGAGGTGTGATACGTTCCTGTCCTGTGATTTGAGCAAGGTCATTGATTACGGAACGGAGGTCTTCGACTATTAAATCA
>JAAYDO010000108.1 GCA_012729225.1 Bacteroidales bacterium
AATCTACTTTCCGATGCAAAAATGACTGAAAATGTTGTTGAGGGTCTCTTGAGGTGTGATACGTTCCTGTCCTGTGATTTGAGCAAGGTCATTGATTACGGAACGGAGGTCTTCGACTATTAAATCACCACTAAGTTGTATATGAATACCATGAAGAACTTGTGAAAGATGCTGTTGGACTTTGAGAAGTATCTGATAGTGGCGAGCATTGCAGATGATGACATCGTGCTCTTGAATCTCTGGAAGATGTGCAGCCTCGTATATAGCAGATTCGAGTTCGGGAATGCCTTGTCCAGTCTTTGCAGAGATGCTATGCAGGGAGAAGGTAGGATGGAGTGGGGCTGAAGGTTGGTCTATCTTGTTTTGGATGATGAGAAGATCTTTCTGCTGTGTGCGTTGTAGCATGTCTTGAAGTTCTTCATCGGTGGGTTGTTGGTCGATAAGCCATAGGATGATGCGTGCTTTCTCAAGAGTTTGATAGGTACGTTGAATTCCTATTTGCTCAATTGTATCAGATGTTTGGCGAATGCCTGCTGTGTCAATGAAACGAAAGGTTATACCTTGAAGATTGATGGTGTCTTCGATTGTGTCACGAGTTGTGCCGTGAATGTCAGAAACGATGGCACGTTCTTCTTTTAGAAGTTGATTGAGCAGAGTGCTTTTTCCCACATTGGTCTTGCCAACAATTGCCACAGGTATGCCATCTTTGATGGCTTGACCTGTTTCAAATGAACGGATGAGGGAGGAGATGCGTGAGTCGATGGTCTCTGCCAGAATGAGGAGTTCCTCTCTATCGGCAAATTCGAGATCTTCATGATCAGAGAAATCGAGCTCAAGTTCGAGAAGGGAGGCGAGTTTGAGCAATTGATTGCGAAGTTGTTCGAGTTCAGACGACACATGCCCTCTAAGTTGTGAGAATGCTAACTGATGGGTGGCTTTGTTAGTGGCAGCAATGAGATCAGCAACGGCTTCTGCTTGTGAAAGATCGAGTTTGCCGTTGAGGTAGGCACGTTTTGTGAATTCTCCTGGTTCTGCCATTCTGTAGCCATGTTGAGAGAGTAGTTCAAGTATTTGATGGACTATGTATGAACTGCCATGACATGAGATTTCTGCGGCATCTTCTCCTGTGTAAGAATGGGGAGCACGGAAGATGGAGATGAGCACTTCATCTATGATGTCTCCATGTTCGTTCATGATAGATCCGAAATGGAGTGTGTAAGGCTTGGCATTGGTCAAGTCTTTGGAAAATATGGATTTGAGGGCTTGAAATGTCTCTTTGCCAGAAATACGGATGATGGAGATTGCTCCTCCTGTGGCTGTAGCGGGTGCGCAAATCGTGTCGTTGTTCATTATATAAATAAAGTGTGCAAGTGTTTGCCTGTTGGTGGTTTTGTTATATTCGATCGAGAACAAGTTGGATAAGGTTGTCAATCGTGTTCTTGTATTCGGTGTTCATTTCGGTTGTATGGCGGTTGGTAATGACCATACAGCAGGTCATGGCTCTATGTTTGAGAAGAGAAGAAAGACCTGCGAGAGCAGAGGATTCCATCTCAAAGTTACAGATATATAGCCCTTCATGTTCGAAAGATTCCACCTTCTGATTTTGTTCAGGGTCTTGAATGCGCAGACGAAGCTGGCGACCTTGTGGACCATAGAAGCCTCCACATGCGATGGTGATGCCTCTTGTCATATCATTGCCTGCGATCTGTGTGATGAGTTCAGGATTTGCGATAGCCACATAAGGTGATCCTTTTAGGGACGACCAGTTCATGTGCTTTTTAAATGCTTCTTCAAGTTGAAGGTCACACACTTCATTGCGCCCATCATAGAAGTTGAGCAGTCCGTCAAATCCTATGCTCTTAACGGAGGCAACGAATGTACCTGTCGGTGTAAAAGGCTGAAGACCTCCACATGTGCCTATACGCACGATGGTAAGAGTTCGGTGGTTGGGCTTCTCTGTACGTGTGTTGAAATCTATATTGGCAAGAGCATCCAGTTCGGTCATGACAATATCTATATTATCACAGCCAATACCCGTAGAGAGCACCGTGATGCGTTTGCCTTGATAAATACCAGTAATGGAATGGAATTCACGACTCGAGACTTCTCTTTCTTGACTGCTGAAATGGGTAGCGACGGTAGAAACTCTGTCTGGATCACCCACAAGAATGACCTTGTCAGCCAGTTGTTCCGGATGCATGTGTAAGTGAAAAATAGAACCATCTTCATTGATGATCAGTTCTGAAGGAGGAAAGTATTTCATCAGCAATATTATTACAGTTTTGACAAAGATGTTTATTGTCCCAGTTCTATACGTCGTATCTTTTTCTCCAGCGTTTGAATCTCTTTCTGAAGTTCGATAATACGCGATTCAATATTGAGAATTGTTTGACGAGTGTCTGGGTTGGTTGCTCTTATCTGTTCAAGTTGTTCATAGAGAGAGGTGAGGTTTCTTGTTTTTTGTAGCCAGTCGCCACAGAGTTTCTTTGCTTCACTGTTTGTGAAGTCAGAGAGCGTATGGCAGGTTTTACGGTCATTGATTACAAACTCAAAGTCTCTCTTTACTATAAGGCTTTTCTTGTTCTTAAGGTTTGTTATTCGCTTGCGGGCTTCTAACTTTTTCTGTTGCTGCTCGTCTGTGAGATGGATCGTCTTGAGGGAATGAAGGGATGCTGCTGCAAGAAGTGTTTCCTTTGGGGTATTCTCATAGTCTATCGTGTGACGTGACTTGTTTGGGATGAATGTGTAGATACATACTTTTCCATTGGGTTGATACCTGTCACTTGCAAACCATCCAAGATTGGAATTTTCATCTATCACAAGCATGTAGTCGTTGGCATAAGAATTATAAGGAAAGCCCATGTTGTCGGCATAATAGAAACGACCAGCCTCGTTGTCATAGCGAGTCACAAAGAGATCATAGTTGCCATAGCCTTCATTGGTACGTGCTGCAAAATAGAGTGTTTGCCCATCAGGCATAAGGAAAGGATAGTTGAGGTCTCCCTCAATGCCAATTCCTACTATTGGACCATTGGGATGGAACTTTTCATTTTCCATGTATCCCTTCATGATTTGTATGTATGTGGAGTCACTATTGTCTATTTGAAGTGGTAAAAGCACCATGCCATTAAGTTGAGTTCTGTAGGAAACTCTGTCGCCTTCGTATGAGAGTGCCCCCAATTCTTCATCCAAGGGATAAGCATCCAGAAAAGTCTGTTTGTCTATCACTATGCTATCTACAATTACTACATTGTCAATTCCCCTCAGTCCATTCTCTCCTTTACGACAGATTTCTGCAATCATATCTAATTCTGTGGTAGATTCCTTTTTACGTTTGGCCGTAGCGAATCGTTTCTTCAGGGAAGTCTCCACCTTGCTGAAACGAAGCATCATGAGATCCTCTGCCATTTCGTTGTCAGAGGTGATGGGATTGACAAGTGGGTATGTGGGAGTGTTGGTCGCTACTTGATGGGGAAACTTACTCTTGCCCAACTCATTCACAAGACTATCCATAGATATGGAGGTTGCATGGATAGATGACATGCAAGCATAGAGGATGAAGGAAGATAAAATTCTTTTCATGATTCTTATATGAGTTCTACAATAGTGATACCTGCACCTCCAAAACGGATATCTTCATCATGGAAGTCTGCCACAGGAGGCATGGTGTTGAGATATTGACGGATGACAGTTTTGAGTGCTCCTGTGCCTGTACCATGCAGAATTTTTATTCTTTGAGCACGTGCCACAAGAGCATCATCAATGAAGTAAGTGACAGCCTGAATTGCCTCATCACCTCTCATTCCACGTACATCCAATTGTTCTTTGAAGTTGAGGGTGGTGGTGCGAATGTCGTCACGAGTTTGAACACTGACAAATGTGGAGGCTACAGTCTTCTCCTTCTTGGGTGCTTCAGATAGTTCCAAGCGTCTCAGTTTCACATTGGTAGTGATTTGTCCAAACACGACAGATGCTTCAGACCCATTGATCTTCTGAATCTGTCCAATAGTGGACTGACCTTTTAGCCTCACATATGTCCCTACTTCCAGTGGTTGGCTTGTTGTTGCAGGAGTAACTTGTGTTGATTGACCACCTTGAAAGGTTTGAGAAGAAAGGCTTTCCTTTTCCTTTTGTTTCTTTTCTTCCTTGCGCTTGCGACGAGCCATGAGTTTCTCCATTTGCCTACGGATTTTCTCATCGGCAATACTTGGATCCACCTCTTGAATATTGCGTTTGAAATCAGTCAGGTCTTGACGGATCATACGAGTGCGTTCCTTCTCTGCTTGTGCCTCTTTGATGTCCTTGATAGTCTGCTCAATTTTTGCATTGGAGGCTTTCAGCATTTGTTCTGCTTCTTCCTTAGCACGAGATATAATTGCCCTGCGGTCATCATTCAGTTTTTGAAGATCTTCCTCATAGCGCAGGATGGTTTGCTCCATCTGCTTCTCATGCTGATGAATGCTTTGGCGTTTTTGTTCCCAATAACGTTTGTCACGTACAATGTCTTGCAGGTATTTATCAGAATTGATATAATCCTTGCCCACAATTTCGCTGGCATTGTTAATCACCTCATCAGGAATTCCTGTCTTTCTGGCAATCTCTATGGCAAATGAACTGCCTGGATTGCCAATGGACAATTGGAAAAGAGGTTGCATGAGATGACGGTCATAAAGCATGGCACCATTCACGATACCTTCAGCATCTTGTGCATAATGTTTTAGGTTTTGATAATGAGTGGTGATAACACCAAAGGTATGCTTCTGATTATAAATCTTTAGCATTGCCTCAGCCATTGCTCCACCAATTTGTGGTTCAGTTCCTCCACCGAACTCATCGATCAAGATGAGACTGGCTCCATCACAATGCTTCATCATGTTTTTCATGTTGAGCAGATGGGAAGAGTAGGTTGAGAGGTCATTTTCCAGACTCTGCTCGTCACCAATATCTATGAAGATGCTTTTAAACACACCGAAGATACTGCTCTTGGCCACAGGTATAGGCATACCACACTGGAACATGTATTGCAACAATCCTGTAGTCTTTAAGCATACGGACTTGCCACCAGCATTTGGACCAGAGATAAGAAGAATGCGTTGCTTTTGGTTGAGGGTAATCTCTAAGGGTACAACATTTCTCTTCTCTTCTTCAGGATGTTGTGTATTATATTTCTGGAAATTGAGTTCTAACAATGGATGGATGGCTAATGACCAATCCAAAATCTGTTTGTTCTCCATCTTAGGTTCGTTGCTCTGTGTGATGATGGCAAACTTAGCCTTAGCACGAATGAAGTCTATTTGAGCAAGGAACGAATAGCTGAAGAGCATATCATCTACTTCTGGCCTAACAGATTGGGTAAACTCCATCAAAATGCGGTGAATCTCTTTTTTTTCTGCACTCTCCAGTTCACGAATCTTGTTGTTGGCTTCTACCACTTCTGCAGGTTCAATGAAGACCGTCTTTCCCGTATCCGATTCATCATGCACAATGCCTTTAATCTTTCTTTTCATGGCAGGTGCTACAGGAATCATCAATCGTCCGTCACGTAGGGTTGGAGACACATCTTTGTCAACAAGTCCTTCTCCTTTTGCTGTTCTCAAAATGTTTTGCAAAGTACGTGATACGCTTCCTGCAGTAGAGGCCATCTCTCTGCGAATGTTGAGAAGGGTAGGAGATGCTGTATCTTTTACATGACCATGTTTGTCTAAAATCTGCTCAACACGTTTCACTATCATCGAATATGTCTTCACATCTGTAGTGAGCGCATAAAGAAAAGGAAAGCAGGGAATAGTGTTCTCCTCGTCCCGACAACGATGCAGGAATGTCACGATATTATGGATGGTGTCCAACGAACGTTGCAGATTGAAGAGTTCTTCCACCTCAAGGCATGCATTAGAAATGCGGATGCGTTTTAATGACTGACGCACATCGAAGAAGTTCTGGTCTGGGAAAGCCTCCTCTTGCAGAATACGCACAAACTCCATGGTTTGTTTCACTTGGCGACGAATCTGGTCAAACTTTATGGAGAAAGACATCTCATTTACAAGCCCTTCTCCTAAAGTACAAAGACACAAATCTGCAAGGCGACGTCTGATTTGGTCAAATCCTACTTTTTGTTCGTATGTATTTGGATAAATCAAAATCTTTGTCTATTCTTTTATTTAAAAAGTTTTTCTTCTTCAAGAAGATGAAACTTCTTAGTTGTTTAGTTCATTTTTCAAAAACTCGCTTGTGACGCCTTTGCCACATTCCACCACTTCTTCTGGTGTGCCTACAGCCACCACTTCTCCACCATGCCTTCCGCCTTCAGGACCTATATCAATAATATGGTCTGCCAATTTGATTACATCAAGATTGTGCTCAATCACGATTACAGAGTTTCCTTTGTCCACCAATCGGTTGAGTACTATCATTAATGTGCGGATGTCCTCAAAGTGCAGACCCGTGGTGGGTTCATCCAGAATATAAAGCGTCTTGCCTGTGTCTCTCTTGGAAAGTTCTGTGGCAAGTTTCACACGTTGGCTCTCACCTCCACTCAATGTACTTGAAGGTTGCCCCAGTTTGATATAGCCTAATCCCACTTCCTGCAACACTTTTATCTTTTGGAGAATGCGAGGTTGGTTCTCAAAGAATTCCACTGCTTGATTGATGGTCATGTCAAGAACATCAGAGATGCTCTTGCCCTTGAATCTCACCTCCAGTGTCTCACGATTATAACGTTTGCCATGACATGCCTCGCAAGGAACTAAGACATCGGGCAAGAAGTTCATTTGGATAGTCTTGTAACCATTACCACTGCAGGTCTCGCATCTGCCTCCTGCCACATTGAATGAGAATCTTCCAGGTTTGTAGGCACGCATTTTAGATTCTGGCATTTCCACAAAGAGTTTGCGAATATCCGTAAACACGTCAGTGTAGGTGGCTGGGTTGCTTCTGGGTGTTCTTCCAAGAGGCGACTGATCCACACTGATGATTTTATCTATATAATCCACTCCTTCAATCTTCTCGAATGCAAGAGGTTCTTGTTGAGAATGATAGAAGTGTTTGCTCAAGTATGGCTGAAGCGTCCTGTTAATCAAGGTGGATTTACCACTACCGCTTACACCAGTCACACAAACTAACATACCAAGTGGAATATCAACACTAACATTCTTCAGATTGTTTCCTTTCGCACCTACTATCTTGATGCACTTCCCATTGCCCTTTCTTCGCTCTTGCGGTATCTCGATTTTCTCTTTCCCATTCAAGAAACGGGAAGTCAAGGTGTCTTGCTTCAACATCTCTTTGGGGCCACCTTGATATACGACTTCTCCACCTTTTCTTCCAGCAAAAGGTCCCATATCCACGATATAGTCAGCACTAAGCATCATGTCTTTATCGTGTTCCACCACAATCACTGTGTTGCCAGCATCTCTCAATTCCTTGAGTGAGTTGATGAGTTTTACGTTGTCTCTTTGGTGTAAACCGATGCTTGGCTCATCCAAAATATAGAGCACGTTCACTAATTTTGTGCCAATCTGTGTGGCAAGTCGTATGCGCTGGCTCTCACCACCGCTTAGACTTTCAGAACTTCGTGAAAGGCTGAGATAGTGTAGCCCTACATCAAGAAGAAACTTCAGTCGTGTGGTGATTTCCTTGATAATCTCATGGGCGATAGCACGTTGCTTAGAATCCATCCTCTCTTCTACAGTCATCATCCAGTCATAGAGAGGTTGCAGTTCCATTGCCGCAACTTCACTGATGTTTTTCCCATCTATGCGGAAATGTAGAGCCTCCTTGTTCAGACGTTTCCCATGACATTCTGGACATTCCACCATCTTATCAATAGAATCTTGCCATTTCTCAGCCCATGCCTTCTGCTCCTCTATGCTTAACGTATTCACATAGGCGGCCATCTCCACATAATTCGTGTTCTCAACATCTACTGCAGGCACTACGCCTAATCCCTTGCAATGAGGGCATGCACCTTGAGGAGAGTTGAAAGAGAAGTTATTAGGTGCAGGATCACGATAGCATAGACCTGTGGTAGGACACATCAGTTTTTTGGAGTAATGCTTCAGTTCTCCAGAATCCTTATCAACCACCATCACTTGTCCATCGCCCATTTTCATGGCTATCTCCAAACTTTTTTTTAGGCGATTCCCATCTTTTTCATTCACCGCCAGTTTGTCTATCACAACCTCAATGTCGTGATTCTTGTAGCGGTCTACCTTCATGCCTTCTACCACATCTAATATTTCTCCATCCACTCTGGCATATAGATACCCCTTCTTTCTGATGTTTTCAAAGAGTTCCCTATAGTGACCTTTTCGACTCTGCACCAATGATGCAAGGAGGAAAATACGTTTGCCATTATAGTTCTCCAAGAGAAGTTTCATCACATCTTCCTCGGTATATTTCACCATCAGTTCGCCTGTACTGTAACTGTATGCTTGTCCCGCCCTTGCAAAGAGCAGTCGCAGGTAGTCATACACCTCGGTCACAGTTCCTACAGTAGAACGAGGATTCTTATTGGTGGTTTTCTGTTCAATGCTGATGACAGGCGATAGCCCACTGATCTTATCCACCTCTGGACGTTCCATTCCACCAAGAAAGTTGCGGATGTATGCACTGAAAGTCTCTACATATCTTCTTTGACCTTCTGCAAAAATTGTGTCAAAAGCCAGTGAAGACTTACCACTGCCACTCAGTCCAGTGATGACTGTGAGGCTGTTGCGTGGAATCTCCACATCCACATTCTTCAAGTTGTGTACTCTTGCTCCCTCTATTTTGATCATTCTTTCTCCTCTCTTATTCTCTCGCAGATTCCGTATTTCTGTTGTATCCAGTCATGATGTTCACGGCTTTCTTTATTTTATACACCACACCATCACTTCCCTCAGCCTGTAGGTTGAGGAAA
Organism: Bacteroidales bacterium; assembly: GCA_012729225.1. GTDB lineage: Bacteria > Bacteroidota > Bacteroidia > Bacteroidales > Bacteroidaceae > Minthosoma. Next base: position 8,897 of record JAAYDO010000108.1, read on the forward strand.
TACACACCGTTTTTCACCACATTGCCATTCTGCTTGCCATCCCAAAGTATGATTTTGTTAGGGTCATCCTCCGCATGTTCAACATCATTGATGGTCACTGAATGTACGAGTTGTCCCCAACGGTTGAAGAACTTCGCATCCAACTTCACGATTGATTGTGCGGTGGCTCTAAAGAAGTCGTTGATTCCGTCTCCATTGGGCGAAAAGCCATCAGGACAGGTCAGTTTAGACTCGCTAATTACTATTGTGATAGGGTCAAACGAAATGTCGATGGTATCATTATCTTTTGTGAAAGTTACGTAAAGTTTACACTTATAGCCTCCCGAACTTGTAAAAGTGTAGGAGGTATTCTCCTCAAAGCGAGTCACCAAGGGTTCTTTTTCTGTTTTATCTGAAGGCCAGATGCGCCACTCACATATATAATTATAGTCTCTTGGGGTTTCCACATTAGCGTTGAAGGTCACTGATAGTGGTGCCTGTGCTGTTTGCGATTCTCCTGCAGTCAATTCCACATCGGAAGTCTCGCTGATGGAGTAGAAGTGGGCTATAGGATTGGCTGTCTCTTGTGCATTCATGGAAATGGACGCACATACTAAAAAAAGCCCCATAAGGCAATGTTTCACAATAGAGATAATATACATACTTGTTATTCATTTTCATGCAAAATTACTCAATCTTTCCCTAAAAACATGGATATTTCCTATTAAAAAACCTCAACGAACGGTTTAAATTCGTTTCAGTTGGTATTTTTTTACTAATTTTGTAGCAAGAAATCATTGAACAGACTATAATATGATGAAAAAAATATCCTTCTTTTTCATGACATTTGTATTGTCGTGTGTGCTGTTAGCCCAGAATGTGGCAACTCAAAAGCACGAGGTTCAATCGGGCGAAACATTTTACAGCATAGCTCATCAGTACAATGTCAGTGTTGCTTCGCTTCAAGAAGCCAATCCCGGAATAAACATTGACCATATCATGGCAGGACAAAAGATCAATGTGCCTGTTTCTGCTCAGAAACAGGAGACAACCGCTCAGCCTGCCACCACTAATCAGTCTGTCTCTATCCAGCAACAAGTGCTTGATCAGGTACGCCAGCAGACGCAGGCTCAACAGGTTGCTGTTTCATTGCCCTCTGGTAGCCCCAATCGCCCTCCTTTCAAGACACTCCATGAGGTACAGAAGAAGGAGACGATCTACAGCCTCTCTCGTCAGTATGGCATTAGCGAGGAGGAACTTATTGCTGCCAACCCTGATCATGATCTCACCAAGAAGAAGTTGAAAAAAGGGTCAATACTCAATATTCCATATTCAGCTGCTGAACTTGCCCAACAGCATGAAGCAGAACAAAAGGCTATATTAGAGGCTCAGAAATCTCGAATAGTGAAATACCCAACGATCAAGGTTGCTCTCATCCTTCCTTTTGCCAAGGCAGAAGAGAGGATGAATGCAGAGTCTCAGAAAATGGTCAATCTCTATCAAGGATTCCTGTTGGCTGTTGATTCGCTCAAGCAACATGGTTATAATGTGGATATATATGCCTACGACGAGGTCAGTGCAGCGACTCCTGTAAGCACAATTCTGCGGAAACCTGAAATGAAGGAAATGCAACTCATTGTAGGTCCAATGCGCAACTGGAATGTGAAGTCTGTTGCTGACTTCGCTCATCAAAATGGCATAACTCATGTAGTGCCTCTTTCTAATGAACTCACACTTGTTAATGAGCATCCGACCACTTTTCAGCTGAATGTGCACAACACTTTGCTCTACAATCAAGTGTTCAATCGTTTCTCTCTCATTCATAAAGATAATAATATTGTCTTTGTCTTTATGAACGACCAAGATGACAAGTCTTTTATCAATGAATTCAAGAAAGACCTTGACACAAAAGGTATAAGATATTCCAATGCTTCTGCAGATGATGCTGATGCCGTTCTTCGTGCCCTCAAGAAAGGCAGCAACAATGTGATTGTTCCTACAGCCAGTTCCGCTTCTGCCTTTGAAACGCTCTGTAAGAAACTTGATGACCTCAATCTCACATCAGAGTATCCAGTCCAACTCTTTGGATATCCTGAGTGGCAGACCTTCGAGGCAAAGGATAAACTCAGCAAATATCTAAGCAAATACAAATGCCAGTTCTTTACATCTTTCTATAGTAATGATGCTGCTTCACGCACTCAGCAGTTCAATTCACGTTTCCGTCGCTGGTTCAACCAAAATCAATACCAGAGTTATCCTAAATATGGTGAGATGGGATATGACATTGGTGTTTACTTCATAAAGGGTATCCATGATTTTGGTTCATCTTTCTATGAGAACATATACAACTACTCCTATCTTTCGTTGGAATTCCCAATGATGTTTGAGAAAAAGAACCAGTGGTCTGGCTACCAGAACCGCTCTCTGATGATTGTCTCCTACCGCATGGATGGCTCAGTGATTGTAAGATAACCCCATGACTCACACTTCCCGACTCATATTATTTGTTCTTCTCCTCTTTGCAGGCTCTTCCGTTTTTGCCCAGGTAGGCGAACGTCGCAATGACCTTTCTATTGGTGTTACTGGTGGTTATACCATGAACACGATGGACTTTGTTCCCAGAATCAAGCAGTCTCAGAAAGGCTCACCCATGTTTGGCTTCTCCTCTCGATTTGTCTGCGAGAAGTATTTTACCACAATATGTGGCGTGGTGCTTGAGTTGCAATACAACAATTTGGGCTGGAAGGAACTGATTGAGGATGGTTCGGGAAACACCTACAAGCGTGATTGGCACTTCTTTGAGATGCCTGTCTTAATGCAGATGGGATGGGGCCGTGAGCGTCGTGGTCTCAAGTTCATCTTCGAGGCAGGTCCGCAAGTAGGCTTCTATCTTTCAGGCAAAGAACACAAGGGTGGGGGCGTATGGGATGTTTCAGCCCGTCCTAATGGCGTGATATATCAATATGGGAAAGAGCCAGACCGCAAGTTCGACTATGGCATTTCGGCAGGTCTCGGTCTTGAGTTCTCTTCGCCTCATGTTGGACACATTCTCCTTCAGGGTCGCTACTACTATGGACTGGGCGATATGTATGACAATAGCAAACGAGGTGACTTTGGACGCTCTGCCAATCAGACCATCACCATCAAGATGACTTATCTTTTTGACATTCTCCGTACCAAGAACGACAACATCAAGTAGGCATCAGCAGACATGTGCTGTTAGCATCTATGATGAAGTCCTTGCCATCACCATAACACCAAACAACCTACATCTATTATGTCACGCATTCTTTTCTGTGAACTATGTCCCTTCGCTTACCGTATTTCCTCTGAGAAGGAAATACTGAAGCGTAACATTCAAGATTTCATTAAAGGCGTGAAGTTCGCTCGACAGCAATCTCCCGATTCTTCACCGCTCCCTGTATTGGTTTATCAGAATAAGTCGCTCATCCGACGTCGTTTGGGAAACGCTGACATGCGACTGCAAGAGAACAAGGCAGTCAATCTCTCTCTTGCCGTACCTCACATTCACGGGCTTGTCATTCATCCAGGAGAGACATTCTCACTCTGGAAGCTTGTTGGTCGCACCACGGCAAAAAAGGGTTATAAAGAAGGTCTCATCCTTGTCAAGGGTGTACCCAGTTCTGGGGTGGGAGGGGGTATGTGCCAACTATCCAACCTTATTCACTGGATGGTGCTTCATAGTGGATTGACCATTACAGAGCACCACCATCATGATGGCTATGATCTTTTCCCTGACTATGGTCGTCAGATTCCTTTTGGCACGGGTACAAGCATCTCTTACAACTACCTTGACTATCGTTTCAAGAATGAAACCTCTTTCTCCTATCAACTTCTCCTGTGGGTGGAGGACGAGTATCTGTGTGGCGAACTTCGTGCTGAGCAACAGCAGGAACACAACTTTCACATCCGTGTGGAAGACGAACATTTCTCACGTGAACAGGGTGTTGTATATCGCAATGGGCTTGTGTATCGCGACACGATTGACCGCACGACGGGTCAGTGCATAGACTCACAACTCATTCGCACCAATCATGCTCGGGTGATGTACGATTGTCCACCTTCCATCAAGATAGTGGAGAAATGAATCATGGATAAAAAAGAATGTTAGGGTGATTCACTATATAATAGCGATTCACCCTAACAGAAAAATACTTGTCTCACGACAAACTGTTTTCACTAACCTTAAAATAAATCTAATACCATGAAAAACACGTTACAAAGTTATACATTATTTTATTAATTGTTGAAGATAATCGTCCGATTTCTTCTCAAAATTAATTCTTTTTAACTTAAATATTGCTTTTCGATCATAAAAAGTCTTTTTTACGCTTGCTTTATTGAGGAAACTTTCCACTTGGATTCAAATCAATCAAGTTCACTGATTTGGTGAACCATATTTATATCCATTAGGGAGAGTGATTAGTAGTGGGTTTAAGAAAGGTCTCCATCATAGGAATTTCTCTGAAAATTGATGTGTCACGTGAGTGAAGCATTCTTCATGCTCCACCGAACAATTGTTCAATGGCCAACGAACAATGCTTCAAGTGCCCATGAACAATGGTGCGATGACCCATGAACCATGCGTGCGTTTTTGACTTATAATCCTTATACATCCAGGTGTATATAAATCATTGTGTATGAATGTAATATGCGGTTTTCGGAAGAGGGAGCAACATCCTTTGTCTTTAGGGAAGAGTTGCTTGGTGACAAAGCATGCAAAGAGAATTTTTTCCTTCTTCCACGGAAGTCCAATTCCTATTCCACTGTTGATGAATTATTGCAAAAAAGAAGGAGAAACTGAATACTTTGGCGTGGGCATTGACCTTAATTTATCACCTAAGCCTCGTTTTCTTACACCTTCGGAGGCAAAGTCCCTTAGTCCTATTGATGCAATTCTTTTTACGAAAAATACTCTTGGACCAACTGACGAAGAGGAGACTTTTGTGCCAATTGCTCGAACAGAACAAAATGTAGTGCTCAATAATGTGACAGTGAAGGCAAAGAGGAGGGATTTCACCAACTCTGCTTGTCAGGAGATGCATGTGACGGTGGAGGGAATGACGGATAAGGGTGATGTATTGATGCGTGAATAGAGGTTAGATGCAATTTTGTTTGATGGTATGAGAATTATTCGTATCTTTGTGGCTGAATTTTAGTGTAAGCAATGAAAAAGACTGACTTTGTTTGGAGAAGAGCCTTTGTTGTGGCTGCTCTCTTTTTGGCTGTGGCTTCTGTGTGGGCACAGCAAATCTCGTTGGCAGATGTTCTTAACTATAGGTATTCCCCTCGATCGGTGGTGGAGGTGAAGGCGATGGCTGATGACGAGAGCTATTCGTGTGTGAGCAATGATTATCAGCGCATAGAGCGTTGCTCGTTCAAGACGGGCGAACTGCTCGACACCTTGTTTGATGTGAAGACCGCCAGAGGTGTGAGATTGAATGCTGTGGAAGGTTATATCATGTCGCCTGACGAGAAGCATATCTTGATTGAGACGAACCGCAATGAAATATATCGCCGTTCGGCTACTTCCACATATTATATATATAATGTGAAGAATAGAACCCTCGTTCCTCTTTCTGATGGAGGGCCTCAGGAATGTCCTAAGTTCTCACCAGACGGGAATCAGATTGCTTTTGTGCGTGACAACAACATCTTCCTTGTGAAGTTGCTCTTCAACAATGTGGAGAGCCAGATAACGAAGGATGGCGAGCGCAACAAGATTATTAATGGTAAGCCCGACTGGGTGTATGAGGAGGAGTTCTCGTTCAACTGCGCTTTTGATTTTTCGGCTGACAGTGAGATGCTGGCATGGATTCGTTTTGATGAGTCGAACGTGAAGACTTTCTCTTTCCCTTGGTATAGAGGGGCTGAGCCTTCGAGGGATGAGTATGCGCTTTATCCTGGAAGTTTTGAATACAAGTATCCGAAGGCTGGTGAGGATAATGCGAAGGTGTCGGTGCTGACTTATGACATTAAGAGCCGGGTGACTCGCACGATGCAGGTGCCTCTGGATGCGGATGGATATATTCCACGTATTCAGTTCTCAGGACAGAAGGACCGACTGATTGTGATGACATTGAATCGTCATCAGAATCGTTTGGACTTTTATGCGGTGAATGCTCGCAGCACTACGGCTCAACTTATTTTGCGTGAGCAGGACAAGCGATATGTGGATGAACCTGCTTTTTCGGATATAGATTTCTCTGGTGATCAGTTTGTGATGCTGAGCGAACGTGACGGCTATCAGCACATGTATCTCTATTCGAGTGAGGGCCGGCTGATTCGTCAGCTGACCTCGGGCGAGTATGAGGTGACCAAGTATTATGGCACAGACGCTACAGGAAAGAACTTTTATTTTGCCAGCAATGAAGGAAGTCCTCTTGAACAATATATATATAAGGTGGATGCTTCGGGCAAGAGAACTCGGATTTCTAAGGAAAAAGGTTTTCATGAAGCAGTGTTCAGCAAGAATTGTCAATATTTCCTCAATACATACTCTAACTTGACTACTCCGCCTGTCTATTCACTTTGCAATGCTTCGGGCAAGACACTGAAGGTGGTGGAAGATAATGCTGAGTTGAAGAACCAATTGGCTGGTCTATCTTTAGGTCAGATGGAGATTTTCTCCTTCAATACTGCTGATGGCATTCAACTGAATGGTTGGATGGTGAAGCCTCATGACTTTGATCCTAACAAGAAATATCCTGTACTGATGTATCAGTATAGTGGTCCAGGCTATCAGATGGTGTTCAATTCTTTCGAAAATGGTTTCATGAGAGGCTTATTGTGGGAACAACACATGGCAAGCAAAGGCTATATTGTGGTATGTGTGGATGGGCGTGGCACAGGAGGACGTGGTAGCGAGTTTAAGCGTTGCACGTATCTGAAGTTGGGTGAGTTGGAATCTCACGATCAGGTGGAGACAGCCATCTGGCTGGGCAAGCAGCCTTATGTGGATAAGGATCGCATCGCTATATGGGGATGGAGCTTTGGTGGTTTCAACACGCTCATGGCAATGTGTGAGGGTAGGGCAGTGTTTAACTGCGGTGTGGCTGTAGCCCCTGTCACCGATTGGCGCTTCTATGACACTGTATATACAGAACGCTTTATGCGCACTCCTCAAGAGAATCCAGACGGCTATGATTGTTCACCTCTTCATCGTTATAAAAATATTAAAGGTGACCTGCTACTGATGCACGGTATGGCTGATGACAATGTTCATTTCCAAAACTCAGTTGAATTGGCAGAGGCTCTTATCCAAAATGGCTATCAATTCGACATGCAGTTCTATGTCAATCGTAATCATGGCATCTACGGAGGAAACACAAGACCCCACCTCGTTACTCGAATGGAGAGCTTCTTGGATGCGCATCTCCTGAAATAAGGTTTTTCTAAGCATTATCATTAAACATCCTCTCATAAATCCGTTTTATCACAATCTCCCTCAAGGTATTCCTTAATCTTGAGGGAGATGTGTTCTAAACAGGCCCTTAGTTGATATGCCTTCCAAAGTAAGAATCGAATGTCTCGAGTCTGCTTCAAGCATAAGGCTACTCCCATCCTCCAAGAATCTGGCAAAGATGATCGATCTTAGTCTTTTCTGCATCATCAGTGGAGATTGCCCCGAGCTATCAGTGAAGACCAGTCCGCATCCTCTGTGAAGACCGCCCTGTATCCTCATTGAAGAGCGATGATAGCCATCCGTGAAGACCGTCTTTCCCGTTCCGAAAGTGCGTGTTTCCTGTCCGATAGCGTCCGGAACGCACTTTTTTTAAAAATAATCGTCCGAACATTTGGTCATTATTTAAAAAGTTCCTACCTTTGCACTCGCTTTCCGAAAGGGAGGCATTGAACAGAGATCTTTGACAGACTGCGAACATACATTCAGACAAGCAGCGCT
>JAAYDO010000031.1 GCA_012729225.1 Bacteroidales bacterium
CACATTTCCGGAAATTCACAAAATAGACATTGCCAGAACGAAATGCCCACATCTGTCTCTGCCTTGACCTTTATTTCGTTCTCATTTCCCTTCATGCCACCCAAGAAAAAAGTGCAGGAATTATCCTATACTCGTCTCGAAGGCTTGCAGAAACATGGGGGCGTTTGTTCGTGAAGGATTGAGGTGATCTGCCTGATGGGCATATTTCATTTTCTCTTTGACCGTTCAGACATAGGGATGGGTGAATGTAAGGGTTGCTGTTGCTTTCATAAGGGAGAAGGAGGCTCTATGAATGATGGCTCACTTCCCTCTTGGGAAGAGGTCGCTCCCTTATTGTAGAAGAGAGGAAAAGTGGCTTGAATGGGAGAAAAGAACTGATAAAAGCATGAAATGTTACATAGTTGAAAATAAATGATACATGAGTGTCTTAGGTTATTGAGGAGATTGTGTACCTTTGCAAAGGTGTAACAATCCAAGAAAATCAAAGCCACTTTTGTGTCGGAAAGAGAATAGAACAAGATGAATAAAATACTCCTGTTTTTGAGTGTGTGCCTTTGCTTCCTGTCAGCTCGTGCGGTTGATTTGAAGCAATGTCGTGTGGTTGTGGATCATGACGATGCGGCTTTGGTGAAAAAGATTGCCCACGTGTTTGCAGAAGATGTGGAGCGGGTGACAGGTGTGAAGCCTGCTGTGGGCAACCAAGTGGGCAGTGGTCCTGTGGTGGTGATTGCCACAGTGTCTTGTCTTTCCAGTCTTGGAGTTGCTGACAAGGTGAATGCTGGCGAGATAGCAGGAGATTGGGAACGCTATAAGATTGTGACAAAGGGAAATCTTCTGATAGTGGTGGGAAGTGATGCAAGAGGTGCTGCCTATGGTGCTCTCCATGTGAGCGAGGCAATAGGTGTGAGTCCCTGGTATTGGTTTGCAGATGTTCCTGTGGTCAAAAAGACTGCTTTGAACTATAAGGAGAATTATACATCCAAGACCCCTTCGGTCAAGTATCGTGGTATTTTCATTAATGATGAGGACTGGGGCTTGAAGACATGGTCGGCTCGCAACTTTGAGAAGGAACTGAATGATATAGGTCCTAAGACCTACGACAAGGTGTGTGAGTTGCTTCTCCGTTTGAAGGGCAACATGTTGGCTCCAGCCATGCACTCTTGCACAGGGGCTTTCTACAGCCATCCCGAGAGTCAGGTGAAGGCTGCGGAGTGGGGCATCATGATTACAACCAGCCACTGCGAGCCTATGTTGGTGAACAATGCCGCCATATCAGAGTGGGACACAGCAAAGGATGGAGAGTGGAACTATGTGACCAACAGGGAGAAGATATGGAATAAGTTTGACTGCAGAATCAAGGAGACTGCTCAATATGATAATATATATACCACAGGTATGCGTGGCTTGCACGATGAGGCCATGAAGGGCTCTCTGGACAATCAGGTGAGGGCACGCACGCTGGAGCAGGTGATAACTGACCAGCGTCAGATTCTGGAAAATTATAAGGGGAAGGCTGCTGATATTCCACAGATTTTTGTTCCTTATAAGGAGGCGCTTGACATCTATGATGCAGGTCTTCGTGTGCCTGATGACATCACAATCATTTGGCCTGATGACAACTATGGCTATATGAAGCGTGTGACCAACGAGGCAGAGCGTCAGCGCAAAGGAGGAACAGGTGTGTATTATCACTTGAGTTATCTGGGTGCTCCTCATGATTATTTGTGGCTTGCCACCACATCGCCCATGTTGATGTATGAAGAGTTGAAGAAGTCATACGACTCAGGCGCAGACCGTTATTGGCTTCTCAATGTGGGCGACATCAAGCCTATGGAGATAGAGATGCAACAGTTCTTCGACATGGCCTGGGACTTCTCAGCGTTCTCTTACGAGAATGTGAACAGTTATCAGCCTCGGTGGCTGGCTCGTGTGTATGGCAAGAAATATCTGAAGGATTTCCAATGGATTTTGAATCATTACTATCGGTTGGCTTGGCAGAGAAAGCCTGAGTATATGGGCTATGAGCATGAGTGGGACAGCGAGGAGAACAACCAGCTTCATGATTCAGATTTCTCTTTCAATCCTACTCCTGATGCCAATGGAGTGGTGAAACCTTCTGCCCAGCAGCGATTGGATGATTATAAGGCCATAGCAGATAGGGTTGATGCTATCTACAATAGCCTGCCAGCCGACTTGAAGCCTGCTTTCTTTGAGATGTTGGCATACTCGGTGAAGGGCGCACATCAGATGAATGTGAAGTTCCTGATGGCTCAGAAAAATCACGAAACAGGAAGTCAGGAGGCTGCTCGGATGGCTGTTGCCGCCCATGACAGCATTCATGCTTTGACACAACAATACAATACACAGCTCAATGGCAAGTGGAATCAGATGATGTCGGAAGTTCCTCCGGGCTTCTGCGCAAAGTATCCCCTGATGCCAAGGCTGGTGAATGCTCCTACCACGGAGTTTGCATTGCCCAAGAGTCAAGACCGAGTGGAGTTTGCCAACAAGGTTGATCTTTCTAAGGTCAAGGCTCAAGCCCCTTTCCGGCTATTGGAAGGTATAGGCACAGATTGGGTGGCTATCCAGTTAGGTGAACCTTTGGATGAGGTGCAAAACCCATCGAGCCTGTCTTCACAACATGTGAATGTGGCTTTCGATGCAGATGTGCAGGGCGACTCCATCACCTTGTGCATCTCTGCAGTGCCTTTCTGGCCTGTGAACTACGACCGTAGCAACCGCTTTGGTGTGAGTGTGGACGGTGGAGAGCCAGTTGTGTGTGAGAACAAGTTCAAGGAGTATGGGTTCAGTTGGAAACAGCAAGTGCTGGGAAACCGCAAGGACTTTGTGGTCACACTGCCCATTGATAAGAAGAGAAAGAGCCATCAACTCTCCTTCATCATTGGTGATCCAGGCCAGATGGTACAGAAGGTCACTTACAAGTAGTCTGAGGTCTTATTGATGTCCCAATCCAGTTTTCTATGATGCCCTAAGTCGGCTGTCTGTGAAGAAAAAGGTCGGTCATCTGTGAAGAAAAAGGTCGGTCATCTGTGAAGAAAAAGGTCGGTCATCTGTGAAGACAAAGGTTGGTCATCTGCGAAGATGCTTGTAAGACATAACTGACGATACCTATATATTATCAAACAAAATAAAACTTAATGAACAACAATGAGTACTAATCACTATGGGCGTGTGGTCTTGCTGACCATGATTTATGCCTGTTTTTCTCTACTGGCTAAGGCTGGTGCGCAACCTGACAATGATCAACGATTATGGTATGATAAACCTGCCACTGTGTGGCTGGAAGCCTTGCCATTGGGCAACTCTCGTATGGGTGCTATGGTATATGGTGGTACAGAAATCGAAGAGATTCAGTTGAATGAGGAGACTTTCTGGAGCGGAGGCCCTCATAACAATAATAGTAAGGAATCTCTCCAGCATCTCACAGAGGTGCGCAGCCTTATTTTTGATGGAAAAGAAAAGGAGGCAGAAGATCTTATCAACAAGACTTTTGTGAAAGGACCTCATGGCATGCGTTTCCTCACAGTGGGCAGTGTCTGCATGGACTTCGGACATAAGGAAGTGAAGAATTATCAGAGAGAGCTCGACCTACAGACAGCCACCAACACCACATCTTATATATATAATAATGTGAAATATACTCGTCGTGCCATTGCTTCTTTGGCAGACGGTGTTGTGTTGGTCAATATCAAGGCGAGCAAGAAAGGTGCGCTCAACTTCACCCTCTCTCACAAATGTCAGTTCCCTCTCACTGTTAAGGCTGAAGGCAAGTCGCTCACGGCCACAATCAATGGTGTGGATCAGGAAGGCATCAAGGCTGCTCTCACGGCTCAGTGTCGCACAGATGTGAAGGGCGATGGTACAGTGAAGGTGGATGGTGAGACTCTCAAGGTGGAAGGTGCTACAGATGTGACACTCTACATCTCTGCTGCTACCAACTTTGTGAATTATAAAGATGTCTCAGGCAACGCATCCCAGAAGAACCAGCAATTCCTCTCTGCGGCTGAGACAATGAAGTTTGACCAGCTTCTCAAGCGTCACTTGGCTGAATATCAGAAGCAATATGGTCGTGTACATCTTCGTCTTGCCACAGCAGATGCACAGTCTGCAGTAGCCAACAGTCAGTTGCCAACTGACCAGCGTCTTGACAAGTTCTATGGCAGTACCGATATGGGGATGGTCTCATTGCTCTTCAACTATGGACGCTATCTCCTCATCTCTTCTTCTCAGAAGGGAGGTCAGGCAGCCAATCTCCAGGGTGTGTGGAACGACAAGCGCGATGCTCCTTGGGATTCCAAATACACCATTAATATCAATGCTGAGATGAACTACTGGCCTGCTGAGGTCTGCAACATCCCAGAGACCACAGAGCCACTCTTCTCCATGATCAAGGATTTGAGCGAGACAGGTGCGGAGACAGCACGCGTGATGTATGGCTGTCGTGGTTGGATGGCTCACCACAATACCGATATATGGCGTATAGCCGGAGTAGTGGACGGTGCTTTCTGGGGCATGTTCCCCAATGGAGGCGGCTGGTTATCCACCCATCTTTGGGAACATTATCAGTACTCCCTCGACAAGGATTTCCTCCAGCAGTGGTATCCTGTCTTGAAAGGTGCGGCAGATTTCTATCTCGACTATATGGTGGAGCGTGATGGCGAACTCCTTGTTGTGCCAAGCGTTTCTCCCGAACATGGAGGTCGTGGCAAGCAGAGCCCTGTATGTGCTGGCTCTACTATGGACAATCAGATAGCCCGTGATGTGCTCTCTCAAGCACTTTATGCTGCTCGTATTCTTGATGTGGATGCTGACAACCAGAAGAAACTGGAGCGCGCCATCCGCATGTTGCCTCCAATGAAAGTAGGTCAGTATGGACAGTTGCAGGAGTGGCGTGAAGATCTTGATGATCCACGCAATGAGCATCGCCACATCTCCCATCTCTATGGTCTTTACCCTTCCAACCAGATTTCTCCTTATAAGACACCTGATCTCTGGAATGCCGCTCGTGTCACACTTCAGCAACGTGGCGATCAGGCCACAGGTTGGAGCCTTGGCTGGAAGACCAACTTCTGGGCTCGCATGCTTGATGGCAATCATGCCTTCACCATCATCAGCAACATGCTTCGTCTCTTGCCTAATGAGGGTAGAGAACGTGAGCGTCCAGATGGTCGCACCTTCCCTAATCTCTTTGATGCACACCCTCCTTTCCAGATTGATGGCAACTTTGGTGTGACCGCAGGTATAGCAGAAATGCTCATGCAGAGTGACCCCATCACCGACGAGGCTCCTGTCATTCACCTTCTTCCTGCACTTCCAGATGCATGGAGCGAGGGTAGTGTGAGTGGGCTTCGTGCACGCGGAGGCTATGAGGTAAGTCTTGCCTGGAGCCAGGGAAAGCTGACCCATGCAGAGATCAAGGCTAAGGCTGATGGCACACTCCGTCTGCTCAGTTACACAGAACTTTCAGGTAAGAACCTCCGTCCTTTTGTCAAGGACGAACTATACGCTCGCCCTGTCGGAGATAGCGTTCCTTGCTTGTATGAGATACCAGTCAAGGCTGGCGAGATTGTTCGTGTTTCGGGAAAATAAAGAATGAGACAAACAAAACATATTTTATACTCAACACAAAATTATTGTATGAAAAAATTATTTTTTGCAATTCTGTCGTTCTGCGCGCTCTCTATGAATGCCCAGAACCCTTACCTCCCACTTTGGGAACACTTGCCTGATGGCGAGCCTCGTGTATTTGAGGACCCCGACAATCCAGGCAAGTATCGTGCCTACATCATCGGTTCGCACGACGTGACTTACACTGCTTATTGTGGTAACGACATCCGCATGTGGTCTGCCCCAGTAGAAGACCTCAGCCAATGGCGTGATGAAGGTCCGATCTTCTCTCATTTCGTAGATGGAAGATGGGACACTATGTATGCTCCCGATCTTGTAGAGGTAAAGGATAAGAATACAGGCAAGAAGACCTACTGGCTCTACCCACACTCTCGTGGATGGCGTCGTACACCTATGGTGGCTAAGGGTGATCGTCCAAACGGACCTTTCACTCCTGTGAACCTCACAGAGGATGGTCGTCAGTGTCTCCCTGGTTCACTGATTGACTTTGACCCATCTGTGTTTATCGAGAATATCACAGACAAGAATGATCCTGACTTTGACAAGGGCTTCCGTGCTTATGTGTTCTATGGTTTCCAGCACTCTACTGCTTGTGAACTTGATCAGAACACCATGTACTCCATGCGTCCAGGCACTCAGCTTCATGACTATTTCATCCCTGCAAGTGCTCGCTATGGTGTGGTTCGCGACCCAGAAGGAACTCAGTATCCTGCCCTCTACAAGGGACAGAATCCTGGTGAGTTCAACTTCTTCGAGGCTTCATCTATCCGTCAGGTAGGCAACAAATATGTGATGGTTTTCTCTGGCTATTCAGGTCCTGACTACGGTCTGGGTTCAACCAATTCAGCACTCCGCTATGCTTATGGCGACTCTCCACTTGGTCCTTGGCGTTCTGGTGGCGTGCTCGTGGATTCTCGTGGTGTAGTGCCAAACGAGGATGGTTCCCACCTCACCACTGCCAATGCGGCTCACAACACCCACGGTTCTCTTCAAGACATCAATGGTCAGTGGTATGTGTTCTATCATCGTCCACCACGTGGATTTGGCAACGCTCGCCAGCCAATGGTTGCTCCAGTCAAGATTGAATGGGATAAGAAGTCGGTGGCAGACGGTGGTAAGGTGCGCATTGTAGGCTACGACCCTTATGCAAAGAACAATGAATGGACAGCAGCCGCTTCTGATGGCATGACCTATACAGGCGCAGAGGTTACTTCTGAAGGTTTCCAGATTTTCGGTCTTCCTCCATACCAGTACTATTCAGCAGGTCTTGCTTGCTATATGACAGGCAATGAGTGGTTGCAGGACAACTTCGACCAGTGGGTGAACAGCATGGATCTTGCTGGCATCAAGAATGGTGGCATAGCAGGATTCAAGTACTTTGGCTTTGGTGGTTTGGCAAAGACCGACCGTGGTGTGAAGGCATTTGAAGGTGCGAAGAAGGGTGATGGCACTCAGATCAACCTCAACCTCACCCCTGGTGGTCATGGAGCATTCAAGATTCGTGTGATGCTTGATGGCCCTTATGCCAACAAGACTTGGAATGGCAAGGAAATCGCAGTTATTGAAGTGCCTGCTGACGCAAAGCGTGAGGCTCAGACTTTCACAGTGGCAGTGCCAGCAGTGGAAGGCCTGAAGGGCAAGCATGCCATATATCTCGTGGCCGAAGGTCCTGAAATCCAGGAACAGCAGCGACCACAGGGTGGTCGCCAGTTTGGTGGCCCACGTCAGAACGCTCCTCAGCGTCCTCAGGGTCTCTTCGAACTCCACGGTCTTGGGTTCTCAAAGGCAGGCAGCACATGTGAGCCTCCAGTGATTCCTTCTGTTCAGATCACAGTGGATGGTAAGACCATCAACCTGCCAGCAGCTCCAATGTATGCAACCAACGATAATGGTTTCATGGAGGCTAACAACTATCAGGCTTATGCTCCTCTCAAGAACAATTCTGTGATTAAGGCAACTGCTACCGATCCATCTGTAACATTCGAGATTGGTGCTATTCAGAATGGTCGTTCTGTGGTTAAGGCCACTTGGAAGGGTCGCACCAAGAACTACTTCATCAACTAACTTGTTCTTGAAAAGATACAATCCCATGTTTGTTTGACGAGTTTCCTTCGTCTTCAAACCCTATCACAATGCACGTGGAGAAATATTCTCTTCGTGCATTGTCTTTTTTATGTGCAAAATGTTGATTTGATGCGTTGCCTGTCTCACCCCCATGCTTCAACGCCCCTTTCCTGCAAGAATCATTACCGGAAAGGAGGTTTTCTTTGGAAGGAATAATATTGTTTGAGGCAAAGGAAGAGGGAGTATGTGTGAAGATGAAGTGCTGAGATTTCTTCGTCATTTGACATCCCCAATAATCGGGGTTTTCTTCATGCTCCAACGCACAATTGTTCGATAGCCAACGCACAATTGTTCAAGTGCCAACGCACAATGCTTCAATGACCCATGAACAATTGTTCAATGAACAACGAACTATGCGTGCGTTTTTCTTTGAAGTTGATGAGTCTTTAATCATAAACCCTTAAACATGCTTGAACATCCTTTTTAGGAAGGATTTTGTAACTTTTCGAGAAATATATGTAACCTGTTCTAAACTCACTGTCTTTTATTCTCTCTACCTTTGCATGTGACAATCATACATTTTATTTACAATTTATCAAAACGTATTAAAAAACATGAGGGAATTTTTACTTTCTTTAGCAACATTGCTCTTAATGGGCATGACAGGTGTGAGTGCACAGGAAGGTTCATCCCCGAATTGCGTTGGTTTTGTCATGTAGTCCGAGCAGTAGCAGTGTGAAATACTCATCATCTCTATAGCCATATGCTCTTCTCTTCATTACCTTTATCTTATTGTTGATTCCTTCCAG
>JAAYDO010000042.1 GCA_012729225.1 Bacteroidales bacterium
CTGTCGGAGAGACGGCACGGACGGTTGCGGTGGCGCTTGTCAGGGACATCAACCAGATGTTTTTTCAATTCTGGAGTGAAATATTTGCAGAATTCGTCGAGAATACAGAAAATTTCTATTAAATTTGTAGTCGTCATAGGAGTGAGTATTATTTGTATCTGTTTGATTTTCACCTATAAAGGTACAAAAAATATTTCACTCCTACAACTTTTCGGGCACTTTTCTTACGTCGAACTCACGTAAAGATAGAGTAGTGGCTTGCACTTCTCAATGGAAAGACACAAAAAAACCTGTGGGCAATAGCTCACAGGTCCAATTCTCTTTCGGGAGTAATCCCTAAAGTTGTCGCTCTAAATGATTAGTTTACAGAATCAAGTGCAACAGAGTCTGTAGCGATAGAATCAAAAGAAACAGTATCCTCTACAACTGTAGAATCGACAGAGATAGTGTCATCACCACCCTTAGGTGCGTTGTTGCAAGACACGAATGATACTGATGCTGTAAGAGCGATTGCAGCAACTGCTGCGAAAACCAACTTCTTCATTTTACTTTTTACTTTTTAATGTTTAACAATTAATTTGCTTTCAAAACCAGTGCAAAGTTACGGACTTTTGAGTTATGTTATTCTATAAAACCTCTTTTTTTTTTATTTTCTATGAAAAAAGTGCTTTAAAGAGCAAAAACCGGCACACTTCAAGCCACAAATGAGCAATATCTGTGCATCCTTATCATATTTTAATAGTTCGAAGAGTCGTTTTTAAAAAATATTGTTTATCTTTGCAAGAGATAAAAAGGGCTTTTGCTGATGATTTTCTGCTGTAAGATTGCCCAAGAGAACCTAAACAAATATACATTATGTCTTTCAAGAAATTAAAATTCATGCCGATGTTGGTCATTGCAGCAGTGATGGCATTGGCCTGTGAACAGAAATCGGAGAATAGTTTCACAATCAGTGGAACGGCTGATGGCACAGTGGATGGCGATACCGTGTATATCTGTGAGATACGTGGCAACTACTTCGATTTAGTGCCTACAGACACCGCAGTGGTGAAGGATGGAAGGTTTGAGTTTAGTGGAGAATGCGAGGGTGTGTCCATGAGATGGCTGATGCCTGTGCATGAGGGTGTGCCTACCACAGTGACTCCTTTCATTCTGGAGAAAGGGGAAATCAAGGCTGAACTGGGCAGAGGCGAGGAGAAGAGCAATATAGAGGGTGGACCTAACAGCAAGCTCTATGCGGAATTTGAAAAGGGAACATCTGAGATTGGTCAGCAGACACATGAGCATTGGAGAGTTTACAGTGACTCCACCAAAAGTGTGACTGAGCGTGAGACAGCACAAGCGAAGATTGACTCTCTGAATGGAGAGATGCTGAACTACAGCAAGAAGTTCATCTTAGATCATGCTCCATCCGACATCAGCAACATGATTTATAGTTTCTCCTCTCATTTTCTCTCGGAAGAGGACAAGCAGGAGATCGAGAAAGCACTGGAATTGAATCAACCCTTGAAATAGGGAACGAAGAGGGCTGAATAATAATAAGGGACGAGGAACAAAGCAAGCAAGCGAGTGAGTTGGTGGATCAGTCCGTCCACATGAGGTCGGACATTACCTCATTGGAAATAAAAAGACCTGAGCGAGTGAGTCGCATCACATCGCCAGATAGAGATAGCAGACCTGCCTTCAGATGCCGTTGAGCATTTTGGAGGCAGTATTCTTTTGCCTCTGAACCAAACTGATGCTCAAGCGTTGTGAGGCAGATGCCATCGGAAGTGCGAAGCCCGGTGAAGACAAACTCGTCATAACGCTCATGGTCGGTGAGGCTTTCCTTTTCCCATGGAGTGCCTGAGAGATAAGCCTCAAGAGAATCTGCATGGAAGTATCGGGCATGACCATCGTAGGAATGAGCACCAGCCCCTACCCCAAGGTATGGAATGCCGTGCCAATAACTGGAGTTGTGGCGTGAATGATAACCTGGCAGGGCAAAATTGCTGAGTTCATAATGTTCAAAGCCTGCCGCATGAGTCGCATCTATGAGATGCTCATACATGAGAAGGGAACAATCATCGTCCATCTCCCGAATCTTGCCAGCCTCAAGCATGCGATAGAGCGTCGTGCCTTCTTCATACATGAGCGAATAGGCAGAGAGATGCTGCACGCCGAGCGAGAGAGCCTGGCTGACATCAGTCTGCCACTCATCAAGCGTTTGGTCTGGAAATCCAAACATGAGGTCGATACTGATATTGCGAAAACCTGCTTCTTGAGCATTGCGCACTGCCTGAATGGCTTGGGCTGAGTTGTGACGCCGACAGAGGAAGCGGAGACGGTCATCGTTGAAGGTCTGCACCCCCATACTGATACGGTTGATGCCTATCTCGCAGAGCGAGTGGAGCACATCTGGCGTGAGATCATCGGGATTGCCTTCAAGCGTGATTTCAGCATTCTCACGTACATTATATATATTAAAGATGTGGCGGAGAAGATTCTGAAGAGCAGGAAGAGGTAGCAGAGAAGGAGTGCCACCACCAAAATAGATGGTGTCTATAGCATCACCTGACAGAAACTTGACACGATCCTGCAGTTCACGTTTGAGAGCATCCACATAGGCCTCACACTTCACCATCGAGGTCGTGGAGAAGAATCCGCAGTAGATGCAACGAGACTTGCAGAAGGGAATATGTAGGTAGATACCTGCCATGACGAGACAAAGGTAGCGCTTACTAAGAAGACGACAAACTTTTCCACCCGTTTTTGTCAATAGAAGGGTCTGTTTTTGTTCTTTTGGAGGCGGATTTGCTTAATATTAACGAAAAGTGCTGAAAAACATATTAATTATCCAAGCCATAAGAAGAAAAAGCAGTAATTTAGGGGCGTTTTTCTCACCAGAACAATTCTTGTGAGTAAACACAATCATTAAACAAACAATCGTACAATCTATAAACTAACCGACTCTATGAAAGTTTATCAAACCAACGAAATTAAAAACATTGCCTTGCTTGGCAATGACGGCGCCGGTAAGACCACTCTTACCGAGAGCCTATTGTATGAAGCTGGAGTGATCAGCCGTCGTGGACGCATCACCGCAAAGAATACAGTGAGCGACTACTTCCCAGTGGAACAGGAATACGGCTACAGCGTTTTCTCCACCGTTTTCCATGTAGAATGGAACAACAAAAAACTGAATATCATTGACTGTCCAGGTTCGGATGACTTCGTAGGTGCTGCCATGACTGCACTGAACGTGACCGACACCGCTCTGCTGCTCATCAACGGTCAGTATGGTCCAGAGGTAGGCACTCAGAATCACTTCCGCTACACAGAGAAACTGGGCAAGCCTGTCATCTTCCTGGTGAATCAGCTCGACTCTGAGAAGTGCGACTACCATCAGGTGTTGGACAGTCTCATCAATATCTATGGCACAAAGGTAGTGCCAATCCAGTATCCACTCAACGAAGGCCCAGACTTCAATTCCCTCATCGACGTGCTACTGATGAAGAAATATTCATGGAAACCAGAAGGAGGAGAACCTATCATTGAGGAAATTCCTGAAGAGGAAAAAGAAAGAGCCTTAGAGATGCACCGTTCGCTTGTGGAGGCCGCTGCCGAGAATGATGAGGAACTGATGGAGAAGTTCTTTGACACAGAGGCCCTCTCCGAGGATGAACTCCGCATGGGAATCCGCAAGGGTCTGGCAGCGAGAAGCATGTTCCCTGTGTTCTGCGTGTGTGCTACCAAAGACATGGGTGTGAGAAGGCTGATGGAATTCCTCGGCAACGTAGTGCCATTTGTTGACGAGATGCCACAAGTGCACAACACACGTGGCGAAGAAGTAAAGCCTGACTCTGCTGCGCCCACTTCACTCTATTTCTTCAAGACAGCCAATGAACCACACATCGGCGGCGTGCAGTACTTCAAGGTGATGTCAGGAAAGGTGCGTGAAGGCGACGACTTGACCAATACCGACCGTGGCTCAAAAGAGCGCATGGCTCAGATCTTCGTGTGTGCAGGCGCAAACCGTGTGAAGGTGGAAGAATTGTCTGCTGGCGATATTGGTTGCACTGTGAAACTGAAGGATGTGAGAACAGGCAACACCTTGGCTGGCAAGGACTGCGAGAACCGTTTCAACTTTGTGAAATACCCTGAACCTAAATATATCCGTTCGGTGAAAGCAGAGAACGAGGCTGACACAGAAAAGATGGTGGCTGCTATCCAAAAGATGGCTCAAGAAGACCCAACATGGGTTTTGGAACAGAGCAAAGAATTGAAGCAGACACTGATCAAGGGACAGGGCGAGTTCCATCTGCGCACACTGAAATGGCGCATGGAAAACAACGAGAAGATCAACATCCGCTTTGAAGAGCCTAAGATTCCATACCGTGAGACCATCACCAAAGCAGCCCGTGCCGACTATCGTCACAAGAAGCAGTCTGGCGGTGCAGGTCAGTTTGGCGAAGTACACTTGATCGTAGAGCCTTACTACGACGGCATGCCCGATCCTACAGTCTATAAATTTGGCAATCAAGAATTCAAGATAACCCCTAAGGGCAAAGAAGAAATTGACCTCGAATGGGGCGGCAAACTGGTATTCATCAACTCTGTGGTGGGTGGTGCCATCGATGCACGCTTCATGCCAGCCATCCTAAAGGGTATTATGAGCCGTATGGAGCAAGGACCTCTGACAGGATCTTACGCCCGCGATGTGAGAGTGGTCGTGTATGATGGCAAGATGCACCCAGTGGACTCCAACGAACTATCTTTCATGCTGGCTGGTCGTCACGCATTCTCTGAAGCCTTCAAGGCAGCAGGACCTAAACTGCTCGAACCTATCTATGATGTAGAAGTGTTTGTGCCAGGCGACAAGATGGGTGACGTGATGTCTGACCTCCAGGGCAGAAGAGGCATGATCATTGGCAGTGAAAGCGAAAGTGGTTATGAGAAACTCATTGCCAAGATGCCTTTGAAGAGCCTATCCAGCTACTCCACCACCCTCAGTTCCATCACGGGTGGACGTGCCAGCTTCATCATGAAGTTTGCTTCTTATGAACTCGTTCCAACCGACCTCCAGCAGAAACTGATGAAGGAATTTGAAGAGCAGGAGAAGGACGAAGAATAATATCGCACAAGTTGGACAAGCATCCGACTTATCATCAGGAAAGAGGAGACTTGCCGATGCAGGTCTCCTCTTTTACTTGCCAAAACAGCAATCAAACAAGACCTTTCCGTTTAACATTTATAAAAAAGACACCGTTTTTTCAAAATATTCGTTAATAGACCATTATTATTTTAAGAATTAAACTAATTTTGCGATATAAAAGATAAAAACATGAAGAAATCAACAATCATAGCACTCTCCATTGTGATGGGTATCGCTTTTGCCTGTCTGCTCATCATGCAGATGAGGTATATAGAAGAGGTAACCTCACTGCGCTATGAATATTTTGAGGAATCGGTGAACCGCAGTCTCTATGGCACGAGCCATCAACTGGAACTGTCGGAGACAAAGCGATATTTAGAGCAAGGCTCGGATGCACTGGCAGGCATTGCCACAGCCTACGACTCCGTATTTGTGAACACAGACTCTTCAGTGGTGCAGCGCACACACCAGGTGATGGCGAAAGACGGCAGCGTCTTCACCTCCAGAGAGACCACCGTGAGCACAAACCTGTCGGACAAATATTTCACCAAAAAGAACGCCAACAATAAGGAACGTCTACAGTCGCTCAAAGAAATCATGGACTTGCGCTACGCCAACGAAAAGAGCAAGATTGACGAAGTCATCTACAGCATTCTCTACACAGCCAGCGACCGTCCTCTCTCCGAGCGTATCGACTTCATTGAATTGGACCAGATTCTGAAAACCGAACTTACGCATAACGGTATCAACATTCCTTATCACTTCACTGTGACAACAAGCAATGGGCAGAAAGTGTATCAGTGCAGGGACTATGATGACACAGGCAGCGAGAAGTCATTCAGAGTTCCCCTCTTCAAGAACGACCCCGTGCAGTATGGTGGTCTGCTAACAGTACATTTTCCTCATTTGGGCAAGTACATCTGGCGATCCATGTGGTTCATGATTCCGTCACTCATCTTCACAGTGATTCTGCTCATCACATTCATCGTCACATTGATTCTGATTTTCCGTCAGAAGAAATTGACAGAACTGAAGAACGACTTCATCAACAATATGACACACGAGTTCAAGACTCCCATATCGTCTATCTCATTGGCTGCGCAGATGCTGGGCGACCAATCTGTGCCAAAGAATCCAATACTCATGGAGCGTCTCACATCGACCATCATCGACGAGACCAAGCGACTGCGATTCCAAGTGGAGAAGGTATTGCAACTCTCCATGTATGAGCATCAGAAGGCAAACCTCCACATGAAAGAGGTGGACATGAACGAACTGATAGCAGGAGTGACCCACACCTTTGCCCTGAAAGTGGAGAAGAACGGTGGCAAGATCATCACCAACCTCAATGCCTCCGAACCCATGGTGTGTGTGGACGGCATGCATTTCACCAATGTCATCTTCAATCTCATGGACAATGCAGTGAAATACCGACGCAGAGATGTAGGTCTGGAACTGTCCGTGGAGACTTGGAACGAAGAGCCCGACCTGCTCTGCATCTCCATCAAGGACAATGGTATCGGCATCAAGAAGGAGGATCAGAAACGCATCTTCGAGAAGTTCTACCGTGTACACACAGGCAATGTGCATGATGTGAAAGGATTCGGACTCGGCTTAGCCTATGTGTACAAAATCGTGAAAGACCACAAAGGCATCATCTATGCCGACAGCGAACTGGGCATTGGCACCCGCTTCACCATCAAACTGAAAATCAACGACTAAACATATCCCGAGCCCTAATCTCCACCAGTCTTTCCTGCATTGCATCAAAAGCCCAACGAGATAGACTCCTGACAAAACAAAGCATCAATATCAACAACTAAAAAACATACAACTATGGCAACAAACAATCAAAAAGAAGTGAACATTCTTCTCTGTGAAGATGACGAGAGCCTCGGCATGCTACTTCGTGAATACTTAGAGGCCAAAGGCTACAACACCACACTCTGCCAAGACGGCGAGGAAGGATTCGACACATTTGTACAAGGTTCATTCAATCTCTGCATCCTCGATGTGATGATGCCTCGCATGGACGGATTCACCTTGGCTGGCAAGATCAAGGAACTAAACCCCGACATGCCGTTTATGTTCCTCACAGCCAAAACCATGAAGGACGATGTGCGATCAGGCTTCGAACTCGGAGCCGACGACTACATCACCAAGCCCTTCTCTATGGAAGAGGTGGTGTTCCGCATCGAAGCCATCCTGCGTCGTGTGAGAGGCAAGATGAACAAGGATATAGCCGTGAGAGAAATCGGCAAGTTCACCTTCGACACCCAGAAGCAGATTCTCAGCATTGGCGACAAGCAAGAGAAACTCACCACCAAGGAGGCTGAACTGCTCACACTCCTCAGCAATCACCAAAACGAGTTGCTTCAGCGCGACTATGCCCTCAAGAGCATCTGGATTGACGACAACTACTTCAATGCCCGCTCCATGGATGTGTACATCACCAAACTGAGAAAGCACCTGAAGGACGACCCCGATGTGGAAATCATCAACGTGCACGGCAAGGGCTACAAACTTGTCATCTCCAACGGCGGACAAGAAGGATAAGAAACAGGATGACAGAGACTCCAGACACGCTGGAGCTTCTGGAACATTCACAGCATCCAAAGAGTCTGAAACCTTCAGACCAAACCACAAAAAAGGTGGACACTCCATATTGGAATGTCCACCTTTCATTTCTCTTCATCCAGACCCTAACCTATGCGTCAATCTTCTTGTTGAGGAAGATGTGGGTGAGCAAGCCAACAACGATGAGCGAGAGGCTACCCCAAGTGTACCAGTTCTGATCTGCCATGTCAGACATGAAAGGAACGAGCGCACACAGAATGAGGAGCAACGCACCCAACATGATGATAAAAATACCGATGTTCTTTTTCATTGTATGATGTTTTTTTATAATTTACGATTATTCCACCTTGCAGTCAAATCAACCACAAAATAACTACTTTTTCTTCAAACCACGAAACTTTTAAGCAAGAAAATCATGTTTAAGCCTCAAAAAACTTCTTTTCTTCACGATTTATTCAATATTTATTCGTACCTTTGCACCGCTTTTGCGAAAACAAGAGCACACATAATTAACATTATTCATTAACAAAACTTACATTATTGATCTTATGAATCAATACGAAACCGTTTTCATTTTAACTCCCGTTTTATCTGATGTTCAGATGAAGGAAGCGGCTGATAAGTTTGTCAATTACCTC
>JAAYDO010000129.1 GCA_012729225.1 Bacteroidales bacterium
CCGTTCTATCCATTTTTTTTGAAACAGGAAGGAGGTTTAGCCGAATTGGAAGTCACGGGCGGTTGCATACGCTCGGGCTCGGCGTTCGGGAACAAAAAGAAGATAAAAAATCGGAAGATGCCATTCTAGGATTGGACCATATTCCATGGAACAGTTTGTATGCTGGTGCGGCGTTGATCGGATTATTCCTATTGGCTGTTCTTGGCCCATCTCTAACCAGTCTGAAATGGGGCTTCCTGGCTTTACCGGCCTTGGTCTGGTTAGTCAAACGATACCTGATCCAGCAGCGCAAACGGTTCATGGTCGGTCAAATTCGGCAGTTCTTGATTGATGTGCGCCTGCATATGAGTTTGCAAGGATCGCTTTTGCTGGGCTTGGAAAGTATCGCCAAAACTACTCTGGAAACTTCAGCGGTTTACCAATCGCTCCTACGAAGATTGGCGGGTAGTTCTGCCCGCAGCGGTCTGGATCTCTTAAACCAAATTGCCGAGGATATTAAGTCCTCCCTGTTTAGCAGACTTGTCCAACGTATTCAGGCGGCACAACAATCAGGTGGTGTGTCGGATATCGACCAGGCTGTTACCAGTGCTATTGAGGAGTTAAACGAGGAAATCGGCTACCAATCAGAAGAACAGATGCAGCGATTGCCCCTGCGCATCACCCTGCTGGCCATGCCCTTTCTACTCGGTCCTATCGTTATTTTGTTGTTTTACCCGCTTGTTGACCGGATCCTGAAAACCCTCTCCGGGGTCACGGTCGGCGGTGGTTTCTAGTCTCTTAAGAGACGTATCAACCCATTTTTTGTCAGCCCCGATGAGGGGTCAAATATCCCTGCACAAGGTGCTGGGAAAAAGGAGATATGTGTATGTTGTTTGATAAGAAAGCATCCGAGATTCCGCAGTTTGTCGTCGTTCTGGGTATTGCCGTTGTTCTGGGTGCAGTGGCCATCTGGGCCATCCTGAGCAATGTCGGCACACAGGGCGGCAGTATCGCGGACTGGATCGACAGCATCGCGGTGCCTGCAGCGCACCCGTAGGCGTCGACCAAGCCCTCTAACGCTGCCGGTTGGGAGGGTATAGATAAAGGGCGGTCGGCTTCCATAGGAAAAAGCCGACCGCCACGATCCCCCATATTGCTGAGCGTGCCTTCGGGCTTCTGCGGTGGGGTGTTCCGGGAGAAGGAGGAAGTATGTTGCATGATCGTAATGGGCAGAGCGTTGTCGAATATATCGTTATCCTGGCAATATTGATCACCCTGGTAGGCGGCGCTCTTTGGGAAATATTTAGCACATTAAGGGTCAAGTTTAATGATGTCAACGCTGAAATCGGGTCTTAATAAGGATCACAAGGGGCAGGCTGCGGTAGAAGCGCTGCTGGTTTTGATGATTCTTGCTCTGATCATTTTCGGAGGGATTGAACTCAGTCGAGGTGTGGCAGTTCGTCAGGCGTTGGATAGTGGCGCTGGGGCTACCGTTCGGGCGTTATCGCTGGACCCTGCACAATGGAGCTTTGCAGGAAATGTTGTCCAA
>JAAYDO010000149.1 GCA_012729225.1 Bacteroidales bacterium
AAATAGAAAATGCCAACAGGACTGCAAAGTCGAGTTGGCATTTTCTTGTTTTTACAAGAAAGGACTTAGAATGACTCTATGCCTTTCTTTTTTCACACCAAGGGATTACTTTTTCTCCTTCAGGAGGTCGCGTATCTCCGTGAGGAGCATTTCCTCTTTGGTTGGTTCTGGAGCAGCGGCTGCAACTTCTTCTGCTTCTTTCTTCTTGCGGAGTGATGACAATTTGGCAATGCCCTTAATCATAAGGAAGAGGAAGATTACAACGATGAAGAAGTCGAGCACGTTCTGAATGAAAGCCCCGTAATTCCATGTGATAGCCTCAATGGCTTCTTTCACAACGTTTCCTGCCTCATCCACTACCTCTGGCACACCAGGCTTGAGCACAATATTCAAATCGTTTGTTTTTAAGCCTCCCATTGCTGCGAAAAGCGGCATGATGAGGTCTGCCACTACAGATGATACAATCTTGCCAAAGGCAGCTCCGATAATGACACCGACAGCCATATCGACCACGTTGCCTTTAAATGCGAATTCTTTGAATTCTTCAATGAATTTAGCCATGTTTCTTGGATGGATTAAATGTGATTATTACTTGCAAATATCAAATTTCTTTTATTTCTTTGCAAAGTTAGAAATTTTATTTGTAACTTTGTACTTGAAATTGGAAAAAGCATGAAATATCGCTTGATATCATATATCATGATGGTCGGTATGCTCCTTTTGGCGGTAGCATGTTCGACAGCTAAGCATTGTAATTGTGGATAGTGCATGATGAATGTTCATTATTAGTAGAAAGCAAAAGAGATATTGACTGCATGAAGATTATTAAAAGAGATTGTTTTTATTATTAGACATTTTCGAGATTTTTATAAACATATTTTTTTCAACATTTAATTTAAGAAAAGAAAATGGCAACAAAAGTTGGTATTAACGGTTTCGGTCGTATTGGCCGTTTCGTTTTCCGCGCTTCTCAGAACCGCGATGACATCGAGGTAGTAGGTATCAATGACCTCTGTCCAGTAGATTATCTTGCATACATGCTTAAGTATGACACCATGCATGGCATCTTCAATGGCACTATCGAGGCTGATGTTGAGAACTCTCTTCTCATTGTTAATGGCAAGAAGATTCGCGTAACTGCTGAGCGCAACCCTGCTGACCTTAAGTGGGATGCTATTGGTGCTGAGTACGTAGTTGAGTCTACTGGTCTCTTCCTTTCTCAGGACAAGGCTCAGGCTCACATCGAGGCAGGTGCTAAGTATGTTGTGATGTCTGCTCCTTCAAAGGACGCTACTCCAATGTTCGTATGTGGTGTAAACTTCGATAAGTATGAGAAGGGCACTCAGTTCGTTTCTAACGCTTCTTGCACTACTAACTGTCTTGCTCCTATCGCTAAGGTGCTCAACGACAAGTTCGGTATCGTTAATGGTTTGATGACAACTGTTCACTCTACAACTGCAACTCAGAAGACTGTCGATGGCCCATCATTGAAGGACTGGCGTGGTGGCCGTGCTGCTGCTGGCAACATCATCCCATCTTCAACTGGTGCTGCTAAGGCTGTAGGTAAGGTTATTCCAGAACTCAACGGTAAGCTCACAGGTATCTCTATGCGTGTTCCTACTCTTGATGTTTCTGTTGTGGACCTCACTGTAAACCTCGCTAAGCCTGCTACTAAGGAGGCTATCTGCGCTGCAATGAAGGAGGCTTCTGAGAACGAACTCAAGGGTGTACTTGGCTACACTGAAGATAATGTTGTTTCATCTGACTTCCTCGGCTGCACACTCACTTCTATCTTCGACGCTAACGCAGGTGTTTACCTCACTGACACATTCGTGAAGGTTGTTAGCTGGTATGACAATGAGATCGGTTACTCTAACAAGGTTCTCGACCTCATCGCACACATGAAGAAGATCAATGGCTAATTCTTAGTTCATTAGATAATATTGAGGGCATTCTCTTTGAGGATGCCCTTTTTCATGCCCCATTGTCATCTCTTCCAATCTTATTGTTAGGGAGAGTGGATATAAACGGATGTTTTGGGAGGATGAAATGGTGGAAATTCCATGCCATCTGCCACATCTGATGATGGAAGCATTCTTCATGTTCTAACGAACAATGCTTCAATGGCCAACGAACAATGGTGCATGGGCATTTGAACAATTGTTCGATGCCCCATGAACCATGCGTGCGTTTTCTCTGTGTGAGCATTGATTTGCCAATGCTTTATAAATCATTACATATTAATAAGATATAAGGATTCTGTGAGGTGAAGATGGCATGGTTCATTATCTTGGTTGGGTTGCCCGGCTACAAGGTATGCCAGAATCTATTAGCCCTGCTTCCACAGCATGTGTATTTCAGATGGATAGAGCATGAATTTTTGCAAGAAAAACAGTTTTGGATGGACTAATTTTAGATGAATGATGATAGGAGTGTTTTTTCTTCTCCGCTGTTCTTTCATCTTGCCATACAGCACCATTTTGTCTGAGAAACGAAGGCTTCGGGTGCTTAATTGAAAACATTCGTGGTTTTGTTTTGTATTGTGCTTGTTTTTCACTATCTTTGTAGTCGAAATTCGAATTGACTATTTAACCAGACCGTTAAATAGTCCTTTTTACATTATTAAAATCACAATTGTTTTAGATGATAACAGTATCAGACCTCGCCATACAATTTGGCAAGCGTGTTCTCTACAAAGACGTAAACATGAAGTTCACAAATGGTAACATCTATGGTGTTATCGGAGCTAATGGCGCAGGTAAATCAACTTTGCTCAAAGCCATCAGTGGTGAACTTGAAGCAACAAAAGGCACTATCACGCTTGGTCCTGGCGAACGCCTATCAGTCCTCTCTCAGGATCACAATAAATTTGATAATTGCACAGTACTCAATACTGTTCTCATGGGACACTCTGTCCTCTGGGACATCATGCAGGAGAAAGATGCCTTATATGCTAAAGAAGAGTTCTCTGACGAGGATGGTATTCGTGCGGCAGAATTGGAGGAGAAGTTTGCAGAACTTGATGGATGGAATGCGGAGAGCGATGCTGCCCAACTTCTTTCAGGCCTTGGCATTAAAGAAGGTCTCCACTATAAGATGATGTCAGAATTGACAGGTAAGGAGAAGGTGCGTGTCATGTTGGCTCAGGCTCTTTATGGCAATCCAGACAACCTCCTCCTCGATGAGCCTACCAATGACCTTGACCTTGACACCGTGGAGTGGTTAGAGGACTTCTTGGCAAACTTCGAGCACACTGTGCTTGTTGTCAGTCACGACCGTCACTTCCTTGATGCAGTCAGCACACACACTGTGGATATAGACTTCAACAAGGTAAACCTCTTTGCCGGCAACTATTCGTTCTGGTATGAATCTTCTCAGTTGGCTCTCCGACAGGCTCAAAACCAAAAGGCGAAGGCCGATGAGAAGCGTAAGGAATTGGAGGAATTCATCCGTCGTTTCTCTGCCAATGCTTCAAAGAGCAAGCAGACCACTTCTCGTAAGAAGATGTTGGAGAAACTGAATGTGGATGAGATTCAGCCATCCACCCGTAAGTATCCTGGCATCATCTTCTCTATGGAACGTGAGGCAGGCAACCAGATTCTTGAGGTTGAGGGGCTGACCGCCATAGAAGAAGATGGAACAGTTCTCTTCAAAGACCTTTCCTTCACGATTGAAAAGGGTCAGAAGGTGGTGTTCCTTTCCCACAATCCTCGTGCCATGACTGCACTCTTTGAAATCATCAATGGCAATCGTGAGCCACAGGCAGGTACGTATAAGTGGGGTGTGACCATCACTACTGCATATCTTCCAGTTGATAACACAGCGTTCTTCAATAGCGACAAGAACTTGATTGAGTGGTTGAGCCAATTTGGAGAAGGCAACGATGTGTTCTTCAAGGGCTATCTGGGTCGCATGCTCTTCAGTGGTGAAGAGGTGTTGAAGAAGGTGAATGTGCTCTCTGGAGGAGAGAAGATGCGTTGTATGATTGCACGTATGCAGTTGAAGAATGCAAACTGTCTTATTCTCGACACACCTACCAACCACCTTGACCTTGAGTCCATTCAGGCATTCAACAATAATCTGAAGCAGTTTAGGGGAAATGTCCTCTTTGCTTCTCATGACCATGAGTTTATCCAAACAGTGGCAGACCGTATCATTGAACTTGCTCCAAATGGACATGTTGATAAATTGATGCAGTATGATGAGTATATCCATAGCGAGGATATTCGTCAGTTGCGTGAAAGTATCTATTGATTTGCTCCACCTTTTTGACGATTGATGTAATCATGTATCAGCCTTGATTGTAGGCACGCATCATCGTTACAGAACATAATTTCAGGGCTTGTCATCACTGATGACAAGCCCTGAAATCATATGATATATGTGCATTCTTTTCCTCGTAATAATAGAGAAAGAGCAGGTTGAATTTGTCGAACTTGCGTTATTATAGTAGTCAATCTCTATTGATAAAAAGCGGGTTGATAGGATTATTCTCGCAAGCTTGTTAATAAGAAAAGGCTGACATGTGTCAGCCTTTCCTCATTTGTTTCTATGTTGGTTTATCCACCGAAGTCGTCGAAACGTATCATATCGTCTTCTACTCCGAGAGAGTGGAGCAGGTCGAGCACTGTCTTTGCCATCATTGGAGGACCACAGAGGTAGTACTCAACATCTTCAGGATTCTCATGCTGCTTGAGATAGGTGTCGCCCAACACAGGAGCGATGAAACCTGCTGTGTACTTTACACCCATTGCATCTGCCTTTGGATCTGGACGGTCGAGGGCAAGATGGAAGTGGAAGTTAGGGTACTCTTTCTCCAGTTCGAGGAAGTCTTCCATGAAGAACACTTCGTCGATGCCACGTGCACCATAGAAGTAGTGCATCTCGCGGTCGCGTACATGGAGGGTCTTGAGCATGTGCATGATTTGTGCGCGAAGAGGTGCCATACCTGCGCCACCACCTACCCAAATCATTTCACGACCTGTGTTGTACTGTGGACGGAACTCTCCGTAAGGACCAGACATGATTACCTTGTCGCCTGGCTTGAGCGAGAAGATGTATGTGGATGCGATACCACATGGCACATCCATAAAGCCTGGACCTTGCTCCTTGGGTTTGAAAGGTGGAGTGGCAATACGGACGGTGAGCGAGATGATGTCGCCCTCGTCTGGATAGTTTGCCATAGAGTATGCACGGATGGTTGGAGTTGTGTTCTCCTGCTTGAGCCCGAAGATGCCGAACTTCTCCCATGTTGGAGTGTAGAGGTCACCAATGAGGCTCTTGTCCATATCCTTATCGTAGTCGATGTAATATGCTGGAATCTTGATCTGTGCGTAAGAGCCTGGTTCGAAGTCCATGTGCTCTCCCTCTGGCAACTTGACCACGAAGTGCTTGATGAAGGAAGCAACGTTTGTGTTGCTCACTACTTCGCACTCCCATTCCTTCACACCCATTACTGAGTCTTCTACCTTGATGTCGAGATCGCCCTTCACCTTGCACTGGCAACCAAGACGGTATCCTTCCTTAATCTGCTTGCGAGTGAAATGTCCCTTCTCTGAATCGAGGATTTCACCACCACCAGACACTACTTGACATTTGCACTGCCCGCATGATCCTTTACCACCGCAGGCAGAAGGAAGATATACTTCTTGCTCTGCCAATGTGGATAGGAGGCTGGAGCCTTGTTCAACTTCAAGTTTCTCCTTTCCATTGATGGTAATGGTTACATTACCGCTTGGAGAAAGGTACTTTTTAGCAACGAGGAGGATGATGACGAGTACAAGCACAATCGCCAAGAATACTCCTATACTATATAATATAAATGTCATATTCATAATTTCTATGTCCTTTCTTTTTAGATCTTAAGACCAGAAAAACACATGAATGCCATCGCCATGAGACCTACAATGATGAATGTGATGCCAAGTCCCTGAAGAGGTTTTGGCACATCAGAGTAAGCCATCTTTTCACGAATTGCTGCAAGACACACGATTGCGAGTGTCCAACCAATACCCGAACCAAGAGCATAGGCGAAGCAGTCGCTTATGCCTGAGATGGCTTGAGTGGATGTGGCAGGGTCGAGCATGATGCGTTGCTGCATGAAGAGTGATGCACCCATGATAGCACAGTTCACGGCAATCAATGGAAGGAATATACCGAGAGCGGCATAAAGGGAAGGGGAGAAGCGTTCTACCACCATCTCTACCAACTGCACGATACCTGCAATGACTGCGATGAAAAGGATGAATGCAAGGAATGTGAGATCAACGCCCTCGACAAGTGCACCGTCAGCAAGAACCTTTGTCTGTAGCAAATAGTCCACTGGCACAGTGGTGAGCAACACGAATGTCACTGCGATACCAAGGCCAAATGAAGTCTTTACTGTCTTAGATACTGCGAGATAAGAGCACATACCCAAGAAGAAAGCGAATATCATATTGTCCACAAAGATGGAGCGGACGAACAAACTAATGAAATGTTCCATATTTCTTTTCTTATATATTTATAGGTATGTTACTGTTCGATGTTTTTATTGATGGAACGGTGAACCCAAATGAAGCATGCCACAAGAATCAATGCCATGGCAGGCATGGTCATCATGCCATTGTTCATGTAAAGACCGCCATTCTCCACAAAAGCACTATCTGGAATGATCTGGAAATCGAGCAATGTGCCGAAACCGAGAATCTCGCGGACGAAACCTACGGCAACAAGCACAATGGCATAGCCGAGACCATTGCCAATACCATCAAGGAAGCTTTCCCAAGGACCGTTCTGCATGGCAAATGCCTCAAGACGTCCCATCAGGATACAGTTGGTGATGATCAATCCCACATAGACTGAAAGTTGAACACTCACATCATACACGTATGCCTTGAGGATATTGCTTACCACTGTTACGAGTGCGGCAACAACAACCAACTGGACGATGATGCGGATGCGGTTAGGAATGGTTTTGCGAATCAGTGAAATAATCACATTTGAGAATGCTGTGATGACAGTCACGGAAAGTCCCATCACGATAGCTGGCTTCAGCTGTGAAGTGACAGCGAGAGCCGAGCAAATGCCGAGGACCTGAACTGCGATAGGGTTGTTCAAGTTGAGCGGACCCATGAAGACTTCGCCATTCTCTTTTGAAAATAAACTCATATTCTTTGTCCTCCTTAGTTTTTTAATGCTTCAATAGCGCTCTGGTTTTCAGTGAGGCACTTTTGAATCATGTCATTAACACCATTTGATGTAAGGGTGGCACCTGTCACAGCATCTACATAGTAGTCAGCAGAAAGAGTGCTTGGCGCTTTTCCTTGCTTGTAAACACCGAGGGCAACTTTGCCATCCTGATAGATTTTCTTATTTTTGAACTCGTCCTGAAACCACTGTTCTTTGATGCGAGCACCAAGACCTGCTGTCTCTGATTCGTGGTTGAAGAATGTTCCATAAATGGTTTCGCCATCTTTGTTGATAGAAACCCATCCCCAAAGAGGACCCCAGAGACCTGCGCCTTTCACGGCAACAATCAGTTTCTCTTCACCATCAACATTGGCTTTCAATGTTGGGCTGTTGAGTTCGCCTTCTGTGATGACCTCGTTGTATTTTGCCTCAGCCTCTGCATTAGAGAGGTCACGGATGTTTAGGGAAGCGAGAATCTGAGTCTTTTGGTCAAGAGCAACGTTGGCATCCTGTGTTGGTTTCAAAACAGAAGAGACAACAGCCAGAAGACCTGCTACAAGGATGACCATTACTGAAGCATAAATAATAGTATATATATTACTATTTGTATTTAGTTTTGCCATTTTCTTATGCCCTCCTTATTTAATGGCACGCTTTGCGCGCTTGTTAATGTTTGTCTGTACAAAGAGGTAGTCGATGAGTGGAGCAAATACGTTCATCAATAAGATAGCGAGCATCATACCTTCTGGGAAGCCAGGGTTGAGCACACGAATGATGATAGCCACAGCACCGATGAGGAAGCCGTAGATCCATTTGCCACTTTCTGTACGAGGTCCAGTGACGGGGTCTGTTGCCATAAATACAGCACCGAAGCAGAAACCACCAACAGTGAGCTGTTCCCACCATTCGAAGTTTTGTGCATCAGGATACTGAAGGAAGTATGCCATGACAGCACCACCTGCAAATGTGGAGAGAATAATCTTCCAGCTGGCAATGTTTGCCCATATGAGAATGACTGCACCTATCAAGATGGCAATCACTGAGGTCTCACCGATTGAACCAGGAATAGTTCCGATGATTGTCTCCAATGGAGATGCTGTGACTGCTTCACCTGCAGCCAACTGACCAAGAGGTGTGGCTGCTGAAACTGCATCAACAGCGGGAGCACCATTGATACTATCCATGTAATTGCCGTTCACCCAAACCTTGTCGCCTGACATCATAGAAGGGTAGGCGAAGAAGAGGAATGCACGAGTGACGAGTGCAGGATTGAAGATGTTCATACCTGTGCCGCCAAATACTTCCTTTGCAAAGATAACAGCGAATGCTGTTGCAATAGCCAAAATCCAGAGTGGGCAATTGACAGGAACAACAAGGGGAATGAGAATACCAGTTACGAAGAAACCTTCGTGAACTTCTTCTTTCTTCCACTGAGCCACAACAATCTCTATGCCCAGACCTACAGCATAACTGACCACAATCTTTGGAAGCATCACTGCAAGACCATAGAGGAAGTTGCTCCAGATGGCACTGCAAGGACAAGCATCAGTAGCGCATGCACCTGTGGTTGCAAGTTCGTGCTGAAGACCGATGTTGTACATTCCGAAGAGAAGTGCAGGAATCAGAGCAATGACTACAAAAAAGATAGAACGCTTTGAGTCGATGGCGTCATGGATCTGAGCGCCGCGTGCCTTGGCTGTCTCATTTGGCACAAAGAAGAAAGTCTCTGCTGCATCAAAGAGAGAACCGAAAGCGCTAAACTTACCTCCTTCTGAGAAGGTAGGCTTCAAATTATCAAGAATTTTCTTTAGTCCCATAAATGCTTATTCGTTTTCTTTGCGCAGCATGTCAAGACCTTCTCGAACGATGCGCTGAAGTTCAACTTTAGAACTGTCCACGAACTCTGCCACGGCAAAATCTTCTGGCGCAACCTCATAGATGCCAAGAGCCTCCATTCGGTCAATATCACCAGCAATGATGGCTTTTACCAGTTGCTCGGGATAGATGTCCATGGGGAAAACAGAGTCGTATTCACCACTGAAGATCATGTGGCGATGACCACCTTTCACACGCGCATCAAGAACATACTCCTTATTCTTTGGCTGAAGCCATGAGAAGTAAGAGCGGCTAACAGAGAAGTTGTTGAAACGTGGTGCAATCCAACCGAACAATTCATCAGCCTCATCACCTTCAGGGATGGCTGTCACTTCGGTAGAGTGGGCAAGCAGGAACGCCTTCTCGGTGGTCTTCATGCCTGTGAGAGGATTGCCGTCAATCAAACGTACCTTCTTGTCGGTATTCATGTTGCCATCAATGATGTCACGGATTCTGGCACCAACAAGCACCTGCTTGTATTGTGGCTCTTTTATTTCAGAACCAGCAACTGCAATGGTGCGTGTGAGATCAACGATTCCCTTGTTGAAGAGGCGGCCAATGAATATGACTTCCTCTGCACCAATGGTCCAAACCA
Organism: Bacteroidales bacterium; assembly: GCA_012729225.1. Taxonomy (GTDB): domain Bacteria; phylum Bacteroidota; class Bacteroidia; order Bacteroidales; family Bacteroidaceae; genus Minthosoma. The sequence continues at coordinate 9,641 of JAAYDO010000149.1, forward strand.
CTTCACCCTTGTTGATAGGGCAGACGTGGTTGATTTGCACACCAACATTTCCTGTTGGACACTTACCACTGAAAACGGTCACTTCTGCATCTTTTGTAGATGCTAAAGCACTGTCTGGCTTCATGCCAAGATAGACTTTGGCAATCTTAGAGAGTGCGGAAATTCCTGTTTGGAATTCAGGCTCATTGCCTTTCAAGACTACGTCGAGGTCTGCTGCGAGCGGCATATCTGCAATGGCAGATACAAAAATGCCCTTAGGCGTATCATCGGGATTGGCAACGATAGCGTAAGGACGCTGAATGAAGAAGCCAAAAAGGCCACTCTCAAGCAATGCGGCTTTCACCTGTTCACCACTGAGCGACTTTACGTCCTTCTTTCCGAAATCGACGTACGCTTGCTGTGGGGCGGCTTCTACCTGAACGCTCAAAACTTTACGACGGTCACCTCTCTCTATAAGCGTTACTTTTCCCGCAACAGGAGAGACGAACTTTTCTTCTGGATGCAATTTGTTTACAAACAACGCATCACCAGCTTTCACTTCATCCCCTTCTTTTACTACCACCTTTGGTTTCATGCCCCAAAAAGAGTCTGGCACAAGTCCATAGACCTTTGATGTAGGGGCAGCAGAAACCTGAGCAGCAGCCTTTCCTTTGAGGTTGATGTTCAAGCCTTTTGTAATTTTAATTACATTCGCCATAATTTGTTATTATTAACTATGATTATTTTCTCTCTGAACCTTAAAGATTTGTTCCTTTTTGTGGAGCTAATCAATATGCTTAACTTGATAATAAAACGACCAAAAAATGCTGGTGATTCTAAAAACGGCACAAAGTTACTACTTTTAATTTTATTATAGAAATTTCATATGAGTTATTTATTCAAAATGTACAAAAATGACTTGATGAAAGTCGATGATGAACATTTTGCTCCCTAAACATTCCTTCGCTTCACTAAAAAATAGGTGATGGAATTATCTAAAACGCATATCGAAGGTCTATCGAAGGCATATCGAAGGCTTGCAGAAGCATGGGGAGAGGATGTTCATTCGCAAAGGCTTTCCTTCCTTTTTGTTCCGCATCAATTGGATGTGAATGTTCAATCAACCCTTTATAGTCAGATGGCGTTTTTTATTTCCTACTCACATGATATATGATAGTTGGGATGTGTCCTCATCAATGCTCTGAAAAACAATGCTGTGGCTCTTATCCTTTTGATGTATGGCATCCTTTTCTTGTAATAATAGTAGCCGTTAAATAATTTAACAATTTTTAATTCGCTGGTTTTCAATGGAAGTACATCGTTGGAATCGAGTTACCAACATAGTTATCAACACCTGTCTCCTTATATTGTTCATAACTTTCCCCTTCTTGATTTGTTTCTTTTAATTATTCTTCTTAAATTTGCAATCCGATAAAGTGAGGTGACCAACATGCACCTTCATCAACCAACCAATAAAATGCCAGAACAAAGACCATCAACGCGTAAAAGAAGTTCTAAACCTATGGAGCAAGACCAACTTGCTTTATTGGGCGGAAGACTGCAACCTCAAGACATTGGAATCGAGAAGGTTGTTCTTGGTGCATGTATCATAGAGCAAGACGCTTTCGGTACTGTTTCTGACTTCTTGAAGCCTCATTCTTTCTATGACTCCAAACATCAGGTCATCTTCCAGGCAATTCAATCTTTAGCTGCGGCCAATTCTCCAATCGACATGCTGACGGTTGTGAATCAGTTGCAGAAGACAGGAAATCTTGAGAATGCGGGTGGTCCGGCATATATTGCAGAAATATCAAACTCTGTTCTATCTTCCGCTCACTTGGATTTTCATGCCAGAGTGGTGGCTCAGAAAGCACTGGCACGTGATTTGATTTCCTATACCAGTGAGATACAGAAGCAGGCATTTGATGAATCTCAAGACATAGAGGAGTTGATGCAGAGGGCAGAGGGAAAGTTGTTTGAACTTTCCAAATCCAACCTTAAAAAGGATTTCACTCAGATAGACCCAGTGATTGATGAGGCTTACGAACTCTTGAAAAAGGCAGCCGCTCGTACAGATGGTCTTTCGGGTCTGTCTTCTGGTTTTGACAAACTGGATGCAATGACTTCGGGTTGGCAGAATTCCGACCTGATCATTATAGCCGCTCGTCCTGCCATGGGTAAGACCGCTTTTGTGCTGTCTATGGCTCGCAATATGGCTGTTGATCAAAAGATTCCATTGGCGATGTTCTCTCTTGAAATGTCCAACGTGCAGTTGGTCAATCGTCTTTTAGTCAATGTGTGCGAGATACCTGGTGAGAAGATTAAAAGCGGTCAGTTGGCCAAATACGAGTGGTCTCAGTTAGACTTCAAGATGCAGACTCTTGTGGGCGCACCTCTTTATATTGATGATACGCCATCGTTGTCGGTCTTCGAGCTTCGCACCAAAGCCCGTCGATTAGTTCGTGAATTCGGAGTCCGAATGATTGTGATAGACTATTTGCAGTTGATGAATGCATCAGGAATGTCCTACAATTCCCGTCAGGAAGAGGTCTCCACCATTTCACGATCGCTGAAAGGACTGGCAAAGGAATTGAATATACCAATTATCGCTTTGTCACAGTTGAACCGTTCTGTGGAACAACGTTCCAGTAGCAATCCCGATAGTCCCGATAGCAAACGCCCCCAGTTGAGCGACCTTCGTGAATCTGGTGCTATTGAGCAGGATGCCGATATGGTTTGTTTCATCCATCGACCAGAATACTACAAGATATATAAAGATCAGTATGGTAATGACACCAAGGGTATTGCCGAAATCATCATTGCAAAACACCGTAACGGTGCTGTGGGTGATGTGCGCTTAAGATTCCGCGGTGAATTCGCACGATTCATGAATGAAGAGGATGCTCCTCCATTGCCAGATGATGACGGAACCATCAAGCCTTCAAGGTTAAATACCGATGGAATGGATAATGGATCTTTCGATGCACTTGATGTTTCTGCTATACCAGGAGAAGTCCCATTCTGACATTTATACGTTTTAAATATACATATAGATGAAATGGCACGAGAATATGAACGTAATATAAGTAGATTAGTATTTATGTTAAAGATTTAAGATTGAATGAATTAAACAATTTTCAGATGATTATGCTTCAGTTCGTGAGAATCCGAGGCATACATTCAAACGGGATGGTTGCGTGAGCAACGTATTCGATTGAATGAGCATTTTTTCTCACTTTATCAATTAGAAGGCGTGGATACTCCAAGACCAGTTCTGGCAGGAGTATCCACATTTTGTTTGTTCACAATGATTCAATGAGGCTAACGAACAATGATTCAAGTGCCAACGAACAATGGTGCGATGACCAATGAACAATGGTTCAAGTGCTCATGAACAATGCTTCTGTGGTCAATGAACAATGCTTCATTTTCGCTCCAATAATGGCTCGATTGTCAAGATGCGCATAAATGATTATGTATCAAAACAATAAAACAATCTTGAGCAACTTGGAGCGAGGACAATCTATTGGGCAAGGAATTGCTTGGTTGATAGGGTTCGGCTCATTTGCCGAGATTCCATTGCTTATCTTGCCTTTGCATCAATTCCTTACAGAGAGAATCTGCTATAGGCGAGTTCTGGATTCTTTCTTCAGATACTGATAACATCCAGCGTCGGGTGCTTCTTCTCTCGTATTTCCATCTTTATCAGTAGGATAGATGGAGGAATATGTAGCAGAACCCTTGCCTCGCGCAACACTTGCAGAGTCTAATCTGAAATCATAGAGGTAGGCATGTGTATCGAATGTCTTGAAATTTGTTTTTTGATAGGTGGCAGAATCCTTAGATTCCTCGATGCAATCGTGGAAATATTTCTCGTCACTCACATCTGTCAATAATACACTATGGTAGAAATTCACGTTGAAGGGTAGATCTCCCATGTTTCCATACACTTCATCATCTGCATATCCTGTTATGAAACAGTTGTAGAAATTAACTGATTGGATCAAATGCTCGTTTTCATCGAGGTAATTGCTTATATAGAGCGCATGTCCTCTTTGATTGTTCCATGGATAAAACTGTGCGATGGTGCAGTGGTAGAAACTGGCGAATCCACCGTATATGCTTACGCAATCATTCTTCGTATTTGAGATTTGTGTGTTTGCTACCAGTGCGTTGCATTCTTTCAGATACAGACCATATCCTGCCACATTGTGAATGGTCGTGTTCGTGATGTGAATGTTTCCCTTTGTGTTTTCACAGATGATTCCATAGTTCCCGCTATGTATATCTGCATAGTTCATCTCACATCCGCCGCATGAAGGGGCAAGTATGATTCCTCCCCACTGATTTTCCAATCTGTCGTATGGAAGATAGTCAAACATCTTGTCCAATCTATTGCCTCTCAAGGTGACAGGCTTCTCTTTGCTTCCCTCAATTTCGAGTTTGCCTCTTACCATCAAAAAAGCCCCATTATGGAAGTAGAGCGTAGTTCCTTCTTTAAGTTTCAGTGTTGTGTTTTCTGCCACAACAAGGCTGTCATACACAACATAGGGCAGTTCATCTTCACTGATGACTTTATCGCTCGTGAGCATTTCTGCTTTTAGAATTTGACAGTTCTGCCCAGATGCTTGCAGAATTACTTTCTGTTCCACACCGCTTTCGAGCGTGAAGATGACTGCATCAGTAATTTGTGTTGGTTTCATCGATGTGTTTGCTGGGATGTTGGCCTTCACAAACATAAATACACTGTCGTGTTTCAATACTTGAACATCTTGAACAGATGAACCGTTTTGGCCATCCACATTAATCATAAATCCAGATGTGCCATTGGATTCTAATCTCACATTTTTGATTTTCAGTCCTTTGTTTCCACGGTTGTGAATCAGAATCCTTTCTGTCACGGAGGTGATTCCAGTGAAGATGGTGTCAAATCGGATGGTGTCTTGACTGAAACTCAAAACGGCACTTCGATCGGATGTGAATTCCTCTTCATCACTGCACGAACTCATCAGTGTGCATGACAGCATTATAGAGACAAGGCTGATGAAAGGTATATATCTGAAGCCTTGTTTTATGACCTGCTTCAAGTGGTTGAAATCGTTTGTTTCTTGATGATAGTTCATATTCTGTTTTGTTGGGGTTGGTGTGGTTATTTATTTGAGTGCAAATTACCTTTTGATGTTTTGATTCTTCTTGATAATGTTGTAGGCTTGATAAATTCCAAGTTCTCCTGCCTTTGACAAGTCGGGAATGGCATTAGGGGTTTCATCAAGCAGCAAGTAGAGTAGTCCTCTGTTGAAATATGCTTCTGCAAATTTGTCATTCATCTCTATCACCTTTGTGAATTCATCTATGGCTTCATGAAGGTTGCCGCCTTGTGCATTTTGGAAGGCTTTTTCAAACAGGAGAATCATTTCATTCTTTCCTGCTTCTTTGTATAAAGCATAGGTGCTTTTGCTGAGTTGCATCAGTTTGGCTTCGTGCTCTTGATTCTGCACCTTTCCTCTGTATTCGCTCTCGTATTTCTTCTCTTGGATTTCCTCCACTTCTTCAATGAGTTTCTGGTAATCTTCAAGATTGATGGAAGATTTCTTCCTTGTCTTGTTTTTCTGGCGAGAAGTTGGGGTGGAATAGCCATAGCGATGGGCTATTTGCTCTTTTAGCACATGCTCCTCATCACGGTTGGCACCCGCATTGTCCCCGATTTTCCTCCTTGCCATCGCTCTTCGCTCATATCCATAAAGAAACTTTGGATATTCTTCAATCACGGTGGTGTAGTCACGTATGGCACCTTGATAGTCGCCCACATTCTCCAGAAGTGTGGCACGATTGAAAGTAGCCATCATGTCATCAGGGTCTATTTCCAAGATGAAGTTGAAATCTTCTATGGCCAAGTTGTCCTCACCCACATTGGCTCTAAGAAGTCCTCGGTTATAGTGTCCAACAAAGTTCTTAGGTTCATAATTGAGTGCTTCGTCATAGTCTGCCATTGCCTCTCTATATTTGTTGAGGTGATAATGACACAATGCTCTATTGATAAGATTGTTGGCATTCTTTGGTTCTTGTTTCAAAGCCTTGTTGAAGAATTCTATGGCATCCTTATATTGCTCGTGCGACAAGAGAAGATTTGCTTTTGCTGTAAGTGCATGAAGATTGTACTTGTCCACTTCGAGAGCCTTGTCAAGTGCCGCTTCTGCCTGGGCAGTGTCTTTCTTTTCAAATAGAACTCTTGCCTTCAAACTATAGCCATCTGCCTGTTTTGCCCATTTCCTGATGATAATATCTGCTATGCTGTCTGCTTGAGTCAGGCTGTCTGTCTCGATGTAGCAAAGCGCCAGGTTGTGCCAAAGCGAACGATTGTCGGGATTCATGTCTGTCACAACCTTGTAGTCTTGAATGGCTTCATGAAACATGTCCCTATTGATATAGGCAAGTCCACGAAGTTCATAGCTTGAAGGGAAATAGGGATTTCTTTCTATGGCTTCAGTACAATCAACAATCGTGCCAGAATAATCGTCCAGATAGAATTTTGCCACCCCTCTAAAGAAATAAGGCTCATAAAGGTGTGGCTTATAGTTGATGACGAGATTGAAGTAACTGATGGATAATACATAGTCGTCATAAGCAAGCGCATTTCTTGCCACATTCATCATACGATCCGTGTTGATTTGTGCCGAACACAGAAAGGCATGGATGAATGCAACAAGAAATGTGATGTGACGATGTATTTTCATATCTGCATTTAGCGATTTGCCTTACATTTGTAGTGAGCAGAGAACTTGCCCTTTGTCATTCCTACAAGTTTGGACTTGATCATCTGTTTGCGCAAAGGAGAGAGATGATCCACAAACATCTTGCCATCCAAATGGTCGTACTCGTGCTGGAACACGCGGGCTTCAAATCCCTCCAGCCAGCGTTCTTGCTCTTTGCCATCTTCGTCAATATAGTTCACCAGCACCTTTGCCGGACGCTTCACATTCTCGTTGATGCCAGGAATGGAGAGGCAACCTTCCGACATGGAAACGGTTTCTTCGCTTTCCTCAATGATTTCAGGATTGATGAATGTGTGGAGATAGCCTTTGTATTGAGGCTCGTCTTCAGAGATCACATCCAAATCAATGATGAACATACGAATGGATAAACCTACTTGTGGTGCGGCCAAACCTACTCCTTCAGAACGTTTCAGCGTTTCAAACATGTTGCTGATGAGTTCTTTCAAGTTGGGATAAGTCTCGTAATCTATTTCCTCGGCCGCTTTGCGAAGCACTGGCTGACCGAATATATACATGGGTAGAATCATATTGCTTATATTTTTTTGATGATGTTTTTAAGTTTTCGTTTTTATTTTATGATGCCTCCTGTTTGAAAGGAGGAGGTCTTTTCATCTTGTTCCCAATCGTTATTGGTGTTTCGACAATCAGGTTGGTGGAGAAGCCCTCTTAATATCCTCTCACGCTTCTCATGTAGTCTTCCAGGATGATGGTGGCACTGATTTTATCCACCAAGCCTTTATTCTGACGGGCTTTCTTTCCAATGCCACTTTGCAGCATTGCCTGATGTGCCAATACTGAGGTGAAGCGCTCGTCATAATAAGTGATTTCCTTGTCAGGGAAGAGTTTCTTCAGCCGATTAAAGAAAGGTTCTATCCTTCTCATGTTCTCACTGTCTTCACCATTCATTTGCGTGGGTTTTCCCATTACAATGACCGATACATCTTCTTTCGCAACATAGTCCGTGATGAACTTTTCCAGTTCCTTGGTTTCCACCGTGGCAAGTCCGTTGGCAATCATTTGCAGATTGTCAGTCACCGCAATGCCTGTGCGTTTCTTTCCATAATCTATAGCAAGTATTCTTGACATGTCAATACCATTGAATTGAACTTGAATAACTGGATTTCTTGTCATATTTCAGTGCGTCGGTCAGTGTGCTTGCATTGGCTCTTAATGAGACATGATAACTGGTATATAGACCAAACACCAGTCCGCATGAGATGTTGAAACAGTGCATGTCACGCGAAATGTTTACCGTTGTCATGGAAATCTTCTTTGTGGTGAAATCCCATCCAGAGGAAAAGCTGCAGTTCCATTTGCTTGACAAACTCAGATTGCCGGAGAAGTTGAGGTTTTGAGTGAAAGAGTAGGGATAGCGCATGGTTTTCACGTTGATGTCCTTGCTTCTATCCTCATACATGGTGACACCGTATGAAATGGAGAAAGCCCAAGGCATCTCAAACTTCATATAGCCGTCCTCGTCCAGTCCGTCAGAGTTGCTGCCTGCTCTCTTAGACTGGTGAGTGCGATCAACATTTGTTTCCAAGTCATCCTCATATTCCTCATCCTCTTCTTCTATGAGATCATCATTGCTCAACTCTTCTTTACGGCTGAACAGCCTTATCAGTTTCTCTTTGATCTTTCTGTAACTTTGATTGTTGAAGGTGTATGAGAGGTTTTTCGACATGCCTTGGAAGCGTCCCCATCTGCCATACGACCACTCGGTTCTGTCGCCCACAACCACATTACCGTTTTTGTCAAACTCGTAGGCATATGTCTGGAAAACGGCATTCATATTGAAGGTGGTTTTGCCCCATTTCAGTCTGAGACGTGTGGAGAGGTTAGACCACGGTTGTCGTTCGGCAGCCATGTTGTAGGAAAGGGATGCACCCAACTCATCGATAATGCTGATTTTCTTGATGGAGTCATTCCTGTCCTTGATTTTAGCCTCAATATTATTTGAGATGTCAAAACTCATGGCTCCAGTCTTTCCTGTAGATGGTGCTCCGTATAATGAGTTTGCATAAGGTGAATAAGAAATGAGCGAAACATTTCCATCCTCGTCAGTTCTCGTATAGGTCTTCCAATATCCCCATTTTTCATCCCCAAAGTCAGGAGCATAACTGAAACTAATGGATGGCGTGAACACGTGTCTCACCATTTGCAGTTTCTTTCCAAACACCTTGGGGTTGGGCTTATACATGCCGTATAGTTTGGTGTTGGCAGAAAGTGAAAGGTTGTAGTCAAACACTCGGTTGAACCCATAGATGGTATCTTTTGCCACAGTTTGACCTTGCTCATCCCAGTTCTGCATCACTTTGTTGGTGTACCACCTTTCTGTGTAGTTCAAAGTGGGTGTTACGTTGATGAATTTCAGAAGATTGAAGGAGGCAGAGATGGGAATGGTGTGTTTCATGCCATTCCTCCATTCCTTCAATAGCGACGAGTGCATCAGTTTGTCTTCCTTCGTGCTAATGCTATTGGAAAGCGTTCCTGTGTAGTTCATGCTGATTTTCTCATACCATCTTTCCTTTCCCACCTGATGCTTCCGCTTGAACGGATAGAATCGTGACAATGAAAGGGATAAAGAGGGTAAGGTCAAAGCGATGGTGGAGTCCCTCATGTTCTGTGATATGTTGAACGAACTCGACATGGAAAGTCCTATCTTTCTGAAGTTGTGTGAGTAACTTACGGAAGAAGTGCGTGTGCTTTGAGAGTAGGAGGTCGGATTGTAAAGAGAAGACAGGTTGTTTCTCTCATAAGATTGAGTGGCAAAGTTCACGCTGGCAGAGAACGAACTGTTAGGTGAAGCCTTGGGGTCTGTTCGGTGACTCCACTGAATCTTGAAGTTTTTAGTCTCCGAATAATCAGGCATGTTCTTTTCTCCTTCTTTTGTCACTTGGTAGTTGAAATAGAAATTACCGCTGTATTTATACCTCCTTCTATAGGTGGTCTGAGCACCTAAGCCCCACGAACCTTTTGTGAAAATTTCTCCGGTCAATTTCAGGTCCATTCGGTCATTGATGGCAAAATAGTAACCTCCATCTCGAAGATAGAAGCCACGAGTGAATTCATCGCCATATGTTGGCATGATAAATCCGCTTGAATAGGTGCTGGTGATGGGGAAGTAGGCAAAAGGAACGGCTAAAGGTATGGGTACATCCTCCACAACCAGCCATGCAGGACCAGAGAAGACGCTCTTTCCTGGGCGCACCTTGGCTCTCGACATTCTGATGTAGAAGTGAGGGTGCTCTTCGTCACACGTGGTGTATGTTCCTCCTTTTAGGTAATATACGCCGTCTGCTCCCTTCTTGGATTCTTCTGAAGTGAGGAATCCCTCATCTTGTGCGGTGTAGATATTGGTGATGTAACCCTTCTTGGTGTCGAAGTTATACGACATGTTCTCAATCTTGTACTCGTCGCTTCCCTCTTTGAACACAGGCTTTCCAAACTTGTTGCCGAGTGAATCAAGGCCATATGTGGCATGTACAGTCGAACTGTCCATGTTCATTCTCATTTTTTCCGATGTGAGGTTGATGTTCTGGTATTTCACAGAAGCGTCACCATAAAGATATGCATTCTTGCTGTCCATGAAGAAAGTCATGGAGTCTTTTGCCTCATACACCACAGGAGCTTCCAGGCTGCTTTTCTTTTTACGCTTGTTGATGGAATCCTCAGCCGCTGCTATCGAGTCATTCCATTGTATCGCTCTCGGCCTGTTCTCCAGCCCACGCTCACGGTCAAATTGCGCCTTGAGTGAATCAAGGCTTACCAATAGAGAGTCGTTGGCTGATAGTTGGTGACTATCGTTGTCTTTCTCAGTGGTGTCTCTCCCCACGCTATCTCTGGCTTCCATAGGAAAGGTTGAGTCAGAGCCTGTGATGCCAATATCATGATGGTCGGCAAAATGATATTTGCCGACCAACGGATTGTTGAATGCTGCCATTGATAAGACGAGAATGAGTACTGCCAATGACACGATGAGCCTTTGTCTTCTCATAAAACGAATACAAAGGTAAGAATTAGTGGGCTAAATGCAAAGTGAAACATTGGTTTTAACTTTTATTTCTGAATAGAATCGCCCATTCTGCAAATCTTTCAAGTCCTTCCTCCCCGAATTTGGTCAATGTTTTTTGTGCTTCCTCCAATGTCTTCTCCTGGTTCAGTTTCGTTTTGGAGAAGAATTTGTCTGCATAGCAGATTAATTTCTCTTCCATGGTCTCGGGAACTAAGTCACGTGGTGGAATCGGTAGTTTCTGGTCCAAAATCTGCTGTTTGGTGATTCCTGCTCCAGTGTGTCGTTCACACACTCTCGCATGTTTGGGAAGCCCTTCCTTCATCATCAGTTCTGCTCCTATCGTTCCATGACACAGGTATGGTTCAGTTCCATAACACTGAATGGCAGGGGCGTCACATTTGAAAATGCCAATGTCATGCAGCATGGCTGCTTCTTCCACAAAATCTCGATCCATGTCCAATTCGGGGTGCTGATCCAAAATGGCCAGTGCTTTGTTAGCCACTTGCCTGCCATGCACCATGAATATGTGTTTCAGTTCATTGTCTTCAGGGTAATACTTGTCGATGATGGCTTGATAATTCATAAGTAGAAATCTTTTGTTAGTTGTGCATATCCTTCTGAGCGTTGTTGGTTTTCATCATATAACGTGAGCGATTTCATTTCTGCTGCATGAATGGCAGTTGTAAATTCCAGCAATGCTCGTTTGTGAGATTTTTTTTCTGTGGATTTCACATCTAATCTTCGTGAGAGGTATAAATTGTTCTGTGCGCAAATGCTGATGAAATCACTTGCGGATTGCGATGGTATGATGACAGAGAATATTCCTTCTTCTTCCAATAAAAGGGCTGCTTGCTCAATCAGTTCCTCAAAGGGTAGGGAATGGGTGTGCCTTGCGGCATCCCTGGCATTATTACCACTTAGAGTGGTCTCATGATAGAATGGTGGGTTAGAAACAATTAGATGATATTTCCTATTGTAATTATTGATGTCTGAGAAGTCCTGATTGTGAATTTTTATTCTTTCCTTGAAAGGAGAGTTTTCCACATTGTCTTTGGCTTGTTCCACAGATGGGCTGTCGATGTCTATCCCATCAATTTCCGCATCTTCAAATCGTTGTGCCATCATGAGGGCAATAAGTCCGCTCCCTGTGCCCACGTCGAGTATTCTTGTGGGATTGAGGTGGGCATTCAGCGCGCTCCATGCTCCAAGCAGAACACCATCCGTCCCGACTTTCATGGCAGAACGGTTGTGGCGGATGGTGAATTGCTTGAAGCGGAAGTCTGATTGTGACATGTTCAGAAGTTGAAGTAGTTCTTTGCGTTGTTGTAGGAAATGTCTTCAATCATCTGGTTCACTCTCTCTGCCTCATATCCTGCGTAAGGTATTTCTCCATTTTCAATGTCAGTTGCCACCAGGTTGCACATGATTCTGCGGAAATACTCGTGTCTTGGGTAGGAAAGGAAGGAGCGAGAGTCTGTCAGCATTCCCACAAACCTGCTCAACAGTCCTAAGAGCGACAAGGTGTTCATCTGCTTTGTCATGCCATCTTTCTGGTCTAAGAACCACCAGCCAGAGCCCCATTGAATCTTTCCTGGGTATGACCCGTCCTGGAAATTGCCCAACATGGTAGCAATGACCTCATTGGCACATGGATTCAGATTGTAGAGAATGGTCTTGGCCAGTCTGTCTTTCGAGTTCAGGCGGTCAAGGAATTTAGAGCACATCTTGGCTGTGTTGAATTCACCGATGGAATCGAAGCCTGTGTCAGCTCCTATCTGCTTGAACATTTTGCTGTTGTTGTCGCGAATAGCCCCATAGTGGAACTGCTGTGCCCATCCTGCTTCTGCATCCTGCACTCCGAAGATGACCATCATGGCAGACTTGAACTTCAGCACTTCCTCCCTTGTCAGTTCCTTTCCGCCATATACTTTGTCGAAGATGGCTCTGATCTCATTGTCGGTATAGTCTTCAGCGTAAAATTCCTCTATGCCGTGGTCGCTCAACTTGCATCCCATAGATGCGAAGAAGTCATGCCGGGATTGGATGGCGTCAATGTAGTCGTTAAATCCGCTGATGCTCTTGCCGCTCACCTCTGAGAGTTTCTCCACGTATGCCTTAAAGTTTGCAGGCACTTCCACCGCCATCGCTTTGTCTGGTCGCCAGGTGGGCAGCATCTTCGTTTCCATCGTGGTGTCTTCTGCCACCTGCTTGTGATATTCCAGAGTGTCTATCGGGTCGTCTGTCGTGCATACAACCTTCACGTTGTAGTGCTTCATCAGTCCTTTAGGGGTGAACTTGGGGTCGTTCTTGATTAGCTCGTTGCATGCGTCAAAGATGCTGCGTGCATTCTGGGGATTGAGCGTTTCCTCAATGCCAAAGGCAGTCTTCAGTTCCAGATGCGTCCAGTGGTAAAGAGGGTTTCTGAACGTGTAGGGCACTGTTTCCGCCCATTTCTCAAACTTCTCCCAGTCGGAGGAATCCTTGCCGGTGCAGAAGCGTTCTGCCACTCCGTTGCTTCTCATGGCTCTCCATTTGTAGTGGTCTCCTCCCAGCCAGATCTGAGTGATGGATTCAAATCTTTTGTTCTCAGCCACCTGCTGAGGTGAAAGATGGCAATGATAGTCAATGATTGGCATCTTTGCTGCATGTTCGTGATACAACTTCTGTGCGGTTTCGCTCTGCAGCAGGAAGTTTTCATCCATGAAAGGTTTCATAGGGTAAATGATGGATTAAGTGTATGAATAATAGATGTTGCAAAGTTACAAAATAGTGAGGAAACCACAAAGAAATACTCCATGTTTTATTCTTCCCGTGCTCTTGTTCTGCCATGACTTATCAGGTTGGTCGTGTTGGTAGGGCATTAGCCCATCTCCATCTTTGCTGGAAATTGATTGGAGAAGCGAAAGGCGCACCTTTTTTCTTAATTTTCCCCTCCTCGCCATTTCCATCGCCTCCCGCCACCCTTCGATAAGAGTCTGATAGCCCTTCGATAGCCTCCGTGAGGAGATGTGCCAAAATTCATCGCCATGCCAGTGAGTGTGTTTCTTGATTGACGATGACAACTTGGCAAAGCGATCTCGCCGAAGAAAATAGCGAACGTCGAACGTAGTGAGGTGTGTGTCTCTGATTTTCTAAGTGCAAAGTTACGGACAATTTCCCCCTCTTCCAAGCAAAAAAGTGACTTTTGAAAAAGAAAGTCATTATTTTGTCTGATTATCAATAAGATAATTTTTCAAAAAGGGGATGTCTCCCTAGTTTCTTGCAATAATCTTGACAATAATGAAAAATCGGAAAATACAGAATAGTGTTTTTTAATAATGTATTGTAAACCAATTCTATACAATTGTTTCCTTGAGTGTATTGGGACGAAAAATTGCAATAATTCGGTCGAAAAGGTGTGTTTTTCCTTTTGTTTTTCAGGGAAATGCCTAAAAAAACATCACTTTGTTTCAAAAGGTGTGTCTATTCCTGTGATGGCTGCCCTCATTGTAGAAGCGGATGGAGGAGGGGATAGTGCTCTTTGCAAAAATATTGAAGGCCTCTCATTTCCCAATGAGAAGCCTCCATTCTTTCTTTTAGTTGGTATTAGTTTTCTAAGGTAAAAAGATTGTTTTCAGGATAACGGTGGCAAAGTTAGCGACTATTTTGCAATATACATGAATGTTAAAATGTGTTTTTCAACATAAATCAACTTTTTTAGGCATTTTTATGCCTGAACATGTATGAAACAAAGAAAAAAAACTGTAATTTTGCAGCCAATATGTGCGTGTGTGTACATGACTTAATACGATTAGATGAATTTTGAATTCACGGAATTAAACACATAATAGATAAATAAAAGCTGACATGAGTGTAGAAAATGTTGAAGACCTCAAGGTGGAGGAGGGAAGAAAGGAATCTCTCAACTTTATCGAAGAGCAATTATTGAAGGATTTGGGCGAGGGAAAGAATGGTGGAAGACTGCAGACGCGTTTCCCTCCTGAGCCTAATGGCTATCTCCATATTGGTCATGCAAAGGCCATCGCCCTGGATTTCGGTCTGGCACAGAAATATGGGGGCGTATGCAATCTTCGCATGGATGACACGAATCCCCAAAAGGAGGACACCGAATATGTTGAGGCTATCAAGCGAGATATAGAGTGGCTTGGCTTCAAATGGGGAAACATCTATTATGCCAGCGACTATTTTCAGAAACTTTGGGATTTTGCCGTTGCGCTCATCAAGCAGGGCAAGGCCTATGTGGATGAACAGACGGCAGAGCAGATAGCCGAGCAGAAGGGCACTCCCACTCAGGCGGGCGTCAATTCTCCTTTCCGCAACCGTCCTGTGGAGGAGAGCCTCCGTCTTTTTGAGGAAATGAATTCGGGCAACATGGAGCCAGGCAAGATGGTGCTCCGTGCAAAGATTGACATGGCCAACTCCAACATGCACTTCCGTGACCCCATTCTCTATAGAGTCTTGAATATTCCTCATTGGCGCACGGGCGACAAATGGAATGCCTACCCCATGTATGACTTCACTCATGGACAGTGTGACTAT